>NZ_JBHJRC010000010.1:0-68226 GCF_042261735.1 Kitasatospora sp. NPDC056327
GCGCCGGGGGGCGCGGCGGACCGCCGGCGTGCCCCCGTGCGGGCGCGCGCCCCAACTCCCTTCCGCCGACAGCGATCAGCCGACTGGCCCCGGCGGGCGCGGGCAAGGATGAACCATGACCGCCTCTCCCGCCCCCTCCGTCACCCCGCCCGCCCCCGCCCGCCCGGACTTCTCCGGCGAGGTGGCCGCCTACTACGCCGAGTACCGCAAGGGCTATCCGCCGCCGGTCCTCGACGCCCTGGAGCGCCTGTTCGCGCTGGACGCCCACCCGGGCATCGGCGACCTCGCGCTGGACCTCGGCTGCGGCACCGGGCAGCTCGCGCTGCCGCTCGCCGCCCGGGTCCGGACCGTCGTCGGCATGGACCCGGAACCGGACATGCTCGGCCAGGCGCGCGCCGCCGCCGAGCGCGCGGGCGTGCGCAACGCGCTGTGGCTGCTCGGCACCGACGCGGACGTCCCCGCCCTGGCCGGGCTGCTGCCCGGCGCCCGCCCGCTCGGCGTCACCGTGATCGGCAACGCCATCCACTGGATGCGGCCCGGGGAGCTGTTCCGCGCCCTGTACCCGCTCACCCGCCCGGGCGGTGGCGTCGCGGTGATCGCCAACGGCACCCCGGTGTGGGCCCAGGACACCGACTGGTCGCGGGCCCTGCGCGCGGCGCTGACGGAGCACTTCGGCCGGCCGGTGACCGCCTCCTGCGGCACCGACGCCGCCGAACGCGCCGGTTACGCGGCCGCGCTGGAGGCCGCCGGGTTCACCGGGGTGGGCGAGACGGTGGTCGAGTACCAGGACGCCCTGACCCCGGACCAGCTCCTCGGCACCGTCTACTCGGCCGTCCCCGCCTCGGCGCTGCCCTCCCCGGAGGAGCGCCCGGCCTTCGCCGCCCGGCTGCGCGCGGCGCTTCCCGAACCGCCCACCGCCGACGGCTACCCGGAGCACGTCCGGGTCTCCCTCCTCACCGGGCGGCGGTAGCACCCGGGCCGGGCGGCCGGCCGCGTCCCGGCCCGCGGTCCGGGACGCGGGCGAAGACGAAGGCGAACGGGGGGCTCGCCGGTGCCGGTGCCGGTGCCGGTGCCGCTTCCGCGCACGGGTCCGGTTCGCCGTGCGTCCGGCGACCGCCCCGGCGCCGGGGTGCCGAGGCCGGCGGGGCCGTCGCCCGGTGCTACTCCTGAGCGCCGACGCCCGTGCCGTGCCCGCCCGCCTCGTGCCCGGACGCCTCCCGGGCGGCGCGCTCCACCCGGGCCCGGTGCTCCGCCCACCAGGCCGCGTCGCCGGGAGCCGTGTTCTCCCCACCGCGCCGCTGGCCGGTCGCGCCGTCGACGAGCTCGCGGACGACGTCGGCGTGCCCGGCGTGCCGCTGGGTCTCGGCGGTCATGTGGACGAGGCTGTGGTGCAGCGTCACCTCGCTGCGGTTGCCCCACGGCACCCGGCCGACCGCGTCCAGCGGCAGTGCGCCGATCGTCGCGTCGGCGTGCGCGCAGGCCGTCCGGTACAGGCCGACGATCCGCTCCCGGCTCTCCTCCGGGGTCGCCCAGAAGTCGGAGTTGGGCTCGGCGTCCCCGGTGATCCAGGGCCGGGGCGCGTCGAACGGCCGCCCGAACGTCTCGCCGAAGTACAGGGCCTCCGCCGCCGTCGCGTGCTTGACCAGCCCCAGCAGGTTGGTCCCGGTCGGCGTCAGCGGCCGTCGGACGTCGTACTCGGAGAGCCCTTCGAGCTTCCACAGCAGGGCGTCGCGGGCGTCCTGCAGATAGACGAGCAGGTCCTTCTTGAACCTCTCGGACGTCTCGGGCCGCTCGGCGCCGTCGGGCGTCCCGCGGGTCGCTCCGGAGTGATCGGTCTCGGTCATGCCGGCCAGTCTGCCGCCACCGCCCGCCGCGTTCACCACCTTTTCCCGGGCCGGGAGTTCGCGGTCCGCCGCGCCGCCGCCCGGGATGCCGCCCCGGTGCGAGTGCCCCGGTGTCGCCACGGGGCGCCCCGGTCCGGTGCGCGCCGGGGCGACGGGAGCCGGGGCGGCGGGAGCCGGGGCGGCGGGAGCCGGGCTACCTCCTGTCGCGGGCGCGCAGGGCCTGCGTGAACCAGGCGAACACCGGCGCCAGGGCGGGGCCGAGGGGCCATCCGTTGATGACGGCCAGCAGGTGCCAGTAGCGCTCCGCGCGGGGGTCGCCGGCGATCTCCAGGCGCTTCAGCAGCCAGTGGCGCAGCCGCGCGTCGTCGGCGCGTTCGAAGGTCCGCGCGTAGCGGGCGGTCAGGTCGTCGACGACGGCCGCGGCCCCGGGCGAGGCCGGGTCGGTGCCGTCCTCGATCGCCCGGCCGACGGCGTCGCGGACGGCCTCGGTGAGCTCGTGGTGCAGGCCGGTGCGGTCACCCCGGGCGCGTTCGGCCGCCTGGTACTCGGCCATCCGGCGCACGGCCCCGCGGAAGCCGGGGTCCCGGGTGAGCTCGGCGAGTTCGACCCAGGCGTCGACCTGTTCGGGTTCGGGGTCGTCCGGCAGCTCGGGCATGGCCGTGCGCAGCATGTCCACGAACTCGGCGTTGGCGTCGAGCCCGCCGAAGGTGTCGTCGATGAAGTCGTTGATCAGACGGCGGCGTTCGTCGTCGGAGAACTTGGCGAGCTTGTGCATGAGGTTCATCTCCTCGGGTGTGGAGCCCCGTTTGGCCACCGCGCGCAGGACCGCGCGGCGCAGGCGGAGGGTGCGGATCTGCACCTCCAGGGCCTCGGCGTGTGCGGCGGCGACCTCGGGCACCGAGACCTCGCGGTTCAGCAGTTGCCGGATGCGGGTGAGGCCGAGCCCCAGGTCGCGCAGGGTGCTTACCAGGTCGAGGCGGGCGAGCGCACCGATGTCGTAGAGCCGGTAGCCGGCCGGGCTGCGGTCCGTCGGCGGCACGATCCCGGCGTCGGAGTAGTACCGGATGGTCTTGACCTTCAGCCCGGTCCGCCGGGCCAGGTCGCCGATCGTGAGGAGCGTGTCGCCGTCCATGCCCGTACTCTCCCGTCTCCCCCCACGGGAGACTCAAGCCCCGACCGGAAGATCACGGAGAGTGACGAGGGGGGTGGGGGATTCGGACTTGAATCTTTGCGAACGAATGTTCGATCCTGGGGGTGTGCCCGTTTTCGAACCAGTTTTCGAATCCACCGTCGAGCGGAAGACCGCGCTCCGACCGGTGGCGTCGACCGCTGCCCCCGGCCGGGGGCTGCTGCCGGTGGTGCCCGCGCTGCGCGGGGTGCTGCCGGAGGGCGGGCTGCGCCGGGGCACGGCGGTCTCGGTGGCGGGCGGCGACGCCGGGCTGCTGCTGGCGTTGGCCGCCGGGGTGCGGGAGACCGACGGCGGCTGGGCGGCGGCGGTCGGACTGCCGGACCTCGGGCTGGCCGCGGCCGCCGGGTACGGGCTCGACCTGCGGCGGCTGCTGGTCGCCGACGACCCCGGGCCGCACTGGGCCGAGGTGGTGTCCGTCCTGGCCGGCGCCGTCGAACTGATCATGCTGCGCCCGGACGGCCCCGTCCCGCCGAACCTGGCCGCCCGGCTGGCCGCCGTGCTGCGGCGCAGCGGGTGCGTGCTGCTGGTGGCCGGGCCGTGGCCCGGGGCCGGACTGCGGCTGGGCGTGCGCTCCGGGCGGTGGTTCGGGCTCGGCGACGGGCACGGGCGGCTCACCGGACGGCAGGTGGAGGTGGTGGCCGAGGGGCGCGGGTCGGCGGTGCGCGGGCGGACGGCCCGGCTCTGGCTGCCGGACGCGCACGGCGCGGTGCGGACCGTGGAGGAGACGGTCGGCGCCGGGACGGTCGACGGGGTGGGGGAGGACGCGGCGGGGGCCGGAGTGGGCCTCGACCGTATGGCGGTGGTGTGAGATGACCGGCGGAGAGGTTGCCGGATCCACCGGGACGGGTGGCGCGGTCACCCCCCGGGTGCTGGTGGTGTGGTGTCCGGACTGGCCGGTGGTGGCCGTCGAACGTCCGGGTGAGGACCGGGACGTCCCGGTGGCGGTGGTCGAGGGCGGCCGGGTGCTGGCCTGTTCGGCGGCGGCCCGGGCGGCCGGGGTGCGGCAGGGGCAGCGGCTCAAGCTGGCCCAGCGGCTCTGTCCGGCGCTGGAGCTGCGTGACCGCGACCCGGAGGCGGAGGTCCGGCGGTTCGAGCCGGTGGCCGCGGCGGTGGAGGCGTTCACTCCCCGGCTGGAGGTGCTGCGGCCGGGGCTCTGCGCGATCCCGGTGAAGGGGCCGGCCCGCTACTTCGGCGGGGAGGAGGCCCTGGCGGCGAAGGTCCAGGGGGCGGTCACGGCCGCCCTGACGCTGTCGGCTGCGGCGGCGGCGGGGCCGTCGGCCGTCACCGGTGACGCCCCGGGCGGTGCCGGCGGTGCCAGGGGTGCCGGGGGTGCCGGGGGTGCCGCCGCCGGTGACGCCGAGGGCGCGGCGACGGCCGGCCGGGCGCACCCCGCGGACGCGGAGGCGACGGCCGGTGGCCGCGGCCGGGCCGCGGGCGGACTGGCCGAGGTCGTCCCGCTGCACCCCGCCGACAGCCACTCCGCCGACGCGCGCCCCGCCGACAGCCACTCCGCCGACGCGCGCCCCGCCGACAGCCACTCCGCCGTCGGTCACCCCGGCACCGGTCACCCCGCCACCGGTCACCCCGGCACCGGGACCGCCGGGCCCCGGCGGCACACGGCCGGGGCGGAGGAGCTGTTCGCCGCCGCGCCCGCCGCCAGGGACGGCGCCCGGGGCGGCTTCGCCCGCCCGCCCGCGTACCCCGCGCCCCCGGCCTCCACCGCCGCGGCCCCGGCGGCGGCCCCCGACCCCGCACCGCCGCTCGGCCGGGTCGGCGTCGCCGACGGCCTGTTCGCCGCCGTGCTCGCCGCCCGGGCCGGAGTGCTGGTGCCCGCCGGGCGGACGGCGGAGTTCCTCGCCCCCTACCCGGTGGCCGCGCTCGGCGACGCCGTGCTGGCCGAACTGCTGGACCGGCTGGGCCTGCCCACGGTCGGCGCGTTCGCCGCGCTGCCCGCCGAGTCGGTGGCCGACCGTTTCGGACCGTCCGGGACGACGGCGCACCGGCTGGCCCGCGGTCTGCAGCCGCGCCCGCTGGTGCCGCGCGCGGAGGGGCCGGACCTCTCCGTCGAGCAGCGCTTCGACCCGCCCGAGCCGCTCGCCGAACCGCTGGTCTTCGTCGCCCGCACCCTGGCCGAACGGCTGCACCAGCGGCTCGCCGGGGCGGGGCTGACCTGCCAGCGGGTCGCCGTCGAGGTGGAGTGCGCCGACGGCCGGACGGTCGCGCGGCTCTGGCGGCACGAGGGCCGGCTGTCGGCGACGGCGCTCGCCGAACGGGTCCGCTGGCAGCTCCAGGCCTGGCAGGGCGCCGGCACCTTCGGCCGGCCGGACGAACCCGGGAGCCCCCGCGGCCCCGAGCCGGGCGGCTTCACCGCGCTGCGTCTGGTCCCCGACGACCTCACCCCCGACCAGGGCCGCCAACTGGCCCTCTGGGGACAGGCGGTGGCCGACGACCGGGTGGAACGGGCGGTGGCCCGGGTGCAGGCGGTGCTGGGGCACGCCGGGCTGCGCCGGATCGAGCCGGCCGGCGGCCGGGGCCCGGAGGACCAGGCGGTGCGGGTGCCGTGGGGCGAGCCGTACGACCCGGCGGCGCCCCCCGACGCGCCCTGGCCGGGGAGCGTCGGCGGGCCGCGGGCCGTCTGGCCGGCCGTCGTGCACCGCGTGCCGGTGCCGGCGACGGTGCTGGACGCGGCCGGGCGGCCGGTGACGGTGGACGGCCGGGCGGGGGTGTCGGCCCGCCCGGCCACCGTGGCGGTGCGCGGGCGGGAGCTGCCGGTGGAGGGCTGGACCGGCCCCTGGCCGGCGGTCGAGTACTGGTGGGACCAGGCACGGGCCCGCCGCCGGGCCCGGTTCCAGGTGACGGTGGCGGACGGGCGGGCGCTGCTGCTCACCGTGGAGGGGGGTGCCTGGTTCGTGGAGGCCGGGTACGACTGACGGCCCCGCCCGGCAGGCCCGGGCGGGGCCGGGACGGGCGGGCCGGGCCGGCGGACGGCCCGGAGGACCGGAGGGGGCAGGAAACGAACGAGAGACCGAAGGCACCACCCCGATGGGATTCACCAGCCACCCCCTCCTCCCCTGGAGCGAGCTGCACCGGCGGATGTCCGGCGACGGCGGCAACGTCGTCCCGCTGCACCCGCACGCCGGGAGCGAGCGGGACGGGCCCGCCGGTGCCCCCGCCGGCCCGCCCGCCGGACCGGCCTGGGCCGAGCTGCACGTCCACTCGGCCTTCAGCTTCCTCGACGGCGCCAGCGACCCCGAGGCGCTGGTCGCCGAGGCCGCCCGGCTGGGCGTCGAGGCGCTCGCCCTCACCGACCACGACGGTCTCTACGGGGCGGTCCGGCTCGCCGAGGCGGCCCGCGGCACCGGCGTCTCCACCGTCTTCGGCGCCGAGCTGACGATCCGCCGGGAGCGCGGGGGCGGCGTCGAGCACCTGCTCGTCCTGGCCCGCGACCCGGAGGGTTACCGCCGGCTCTCCACGGTCATCGGCGCGGCCCAGCTCGCGGGCGGGGCCAAGGGGAACCCGGTCTACGACTTCGCGGCCCTCGCCGACGCGCACGGCGGCCACTGGGCGCTGCTCACCGGCTGCCGCCTCGGCCGGGTCCCCGCCGCCCTGGCCGCCGGAGGAGCAGCTGCGGACCCTCACCGAGGCGTTCGGCCGGGAGAACGTCCACGTCGAGCTGATCGACCAGTGGCTCCCCGGCGACGACCTGCGCAACGACGCCCTCGCCGGACTCGCCGCGCGGCTGGGCCTGACCACCGTCGCCTCCACCAACGCCCACCACGCGAGCCCCGCCCAGGGCCGGCTCGCCCAGAGCCTCGCCGCCCTGCACGACCGCCGCACCCTCCCCGAGGCGGCGGGCTGGACGCAGGCCGCCGGCACCGCCCACCTGCGCTCCGGTCACGAGATGGCGGCCCGGCTGGCCCGTTTCCCCGGCGTCCGCGAGGCCACCGTGGACCTCGCCCGGGCCTGCGCCTTCGACTTCGCCGCGCTGGACCCGGAGCTGCCCGGCTACCCCGTCCCGCCCGGGCACACCGAGATCAGCCACCTCCGGGCCCTGGTCGCCGGCCGCGGACCGGCCCGGTTCGGGCCCGGGAACGGCCCGGCCCGCCGTCAGCTCGCCCGCGAGCTGGACGTCATCGAGGACCTCGACCTGGCCGGCTACTTCCTGATCGTCCACGACATCGTCGACTTCTGCCGCCGCGAGGACATCTGGTGCCAGGGGCGCGGCTCGGCGGCCAACTCGGCGGTCTGCTACGCGCTCGGGATCACCGCCGTCGACCCGGTGCACTACCGGCTGCTCTTCGAACGCTTTCTCTCCACCGCCCGCGACGGGCCGCCGGACATCGACCTGGACATCGAGAACCGCCGCCGCGAGGAGGTCATCCAGTACGTCTACCGCCGCTACGGGCGCGAGCACGCCGCCCAGGTCGCCAACGTGATCACCTACCGGCCCCGGCTGGCGCTGCGCGACGCCGCCCGGGTGCTGGGCTACCCGCAGGGCCAGGTGGACGCGTTCAGCCGGCAGGCCGACTTCCACTCGCCGCCGGGCGCGGACGCCGTCGTCCCCGCCGACGTGCTCGCCCTCGCCGGGCAGCTCCACGGCCTGCCGCGCCACCTGGGCATCCACTCGGGCGGCATGGTGCTCACCCGGGAGCCGATCGCCGGGATCTGCCCGACCGAGTGGGCCCGGATGCCGGGGCGGTCCGTGCTGCAGTGGGACAAGGAGTCGGTGGCGGGCGCCGGGCTGGTCAAGATCGACCTGCTCGGCCTCGGCATGCTCGCCGCGCTGCACGACACCTGCGACCTGATCGCCCGCCACCACGGCGAACGCTACGACCTGGCGAGCATCCCGGACGACGACGCGGGCGTCTACGCGATGCTGCGGCGGGCCGACACCGTCGGCGTCTTCCAGGTCGAGTCGCGCGCCCAGATGGCCACCCTGCCCCGCCTCAAGCCGGACCACTTCTACGACCTGGTCGTGGAGGTCGCGCTGATCCGGCCCGGCCCGATCCAGGGCGGCTCCGTCCACCCGTACCTGCGCCGCCGCGCCGGGGTGGAGCCGGCCGGCTGCCCGCACCCGCTGATGGAGAACGCGCTCGGCAAGACCCTCGGGGTGCCGCTGTTCCAGGAGCAGATGATGCAACTCGCCATCGACTGCGCCGGGTTCACCCCCGCCGAGGCGGACCGGCTGCGCCAGGCGATGGGTGCCAAGCGTTCGCACGAGCGGGTCGCCCGGCTGCGCGAGCGGCTGCTGGGCGGCATGGCCGAGCGCGGCATCCCGGAGGAGGTGGCGCAGGACGTCTACACCAAGATCGAGGCCTTCTCCAACTACGGCTTCCCGGAGAGCCACGCGATCAGCTTCGCCTACCTGGTGTACGCCAGCGCCTGGCTGAAGCACCACTACCCGGCGGCCTTCACCTGCGCCCTGCTGGCCAACCAGCCGATGGGCTTCTACTCGCCGCTCAGCCTGATCTCGGACGCCCGCCGGCACGGTGTGCGGGTGCGCGGGGTGGACGCCAACGCCAGCGGCGCCGGGCCCACCCTGGAACCCTGTCGGGGGCCGACACCGGCACCGCCGCTCACCGCGGGCCGGCCGCAGCCCGCGATCCGGCTCGGTCTGGACACCGTGCGCGGCATCGGCGCCGCCCAGGCCGAGGCGGTCGCCGCCGGACGGCCCTACGCGGACCTGGAGGACTTCGCCCGCCGGGCCGGCCTGCCGGGACCGGCCCTGGAGGCGCTGGCCGCGGCGGGCGCCTTCGGCTGCTTCGGGCTCGGCCGGCGGCAGGCGCTCTGGGCGGCGGGCGCGTTCGCGGGCGTCTCGGCGGACCTCATCCCGGGGACGACGCCCGGTACCGCGGCGCCGGAGCTGCCCGCGATGACCCCGATCGAGGAGACCATCGCCGACCTCTGGGTCACCGGGACGTCCGCGACCAGCCATCCGCTCCAGCACCTGCGCGCCCAGCTGGAGCGCGGCGGGGCGCTCTCGGCCGCCGAGCTGCCGGACGCGCCGCAGGGCGCGGCCGTGGTGGTGGGCGGTCTGGTGACGCACCGGCAGCGGCCGCCGACGGCGGGCGGCGTGCTCTTCCTCAGCCTGGAGGACGAGACCGGGCTGATCAACGTGATCTGCAGCCGGCCGGTCTGGGAGTCCCAGCGCCGCACCGCGCTCGACCGGGCCGGGCTGCTGGTCCACGGGCACGTCGAACGGGACCGGGGGGCCACCAATCTGGTCGCCACCCGGCTCACGCCGCTGCGGATCGGGCTGTGACGGCGCGGGGGCGGTCCGTGCCATGATCCTCCCCATGGATCCGTCGCCGCCGCTGTCGCGGGCCGTCGCGCCGCCGACCGTCGCACCACCGCGTCCCGTACGGCCGCGTCCCGTACGGCCGCGTCCCGTACGGCCGCGTCCCGCGGCACCGGGTCCCGTACCGCCGGTGGCCCCCGCGCCGGCGGCCCGTGCACCCCGGAGCGCCGGCCGGGCCCCGGGCCCGGTCCGGGCGGGGCTGCTGCTCGCGGCCGGCGCGCTGGCGGCGTCCGGGTGCGGCAGCACCCCCGCGACCGGTGCGGGCGGGGGAGCGCCGGGCCCGGCACGCAGCATCGGCGACGCGCCCCTCCCGGCGACGCCCACCGTCCCCCCGGTCACCGGGACGGCCCCGGGGACCGTCGTCCGGCCGGACCCCCTGCCGGCGGCCACGCCCACCGCGACCCCCGTCCCGGTGTCCGCCTGTTCCCCCGAGGGCGTCGCGCTCGCCGTCGGTCCGGCCGACGCGGCGATGGGCCTGCGGGTGATGTCGGTCCGGCTCACCAACTGCGGCACCCGCCCGTACAGCCTCAACGGTCACCCCGCCGTCCGGGTCCTCGACGCCGAGCGCGCCCCGCTCCCCGTCACCGCCGGGCGCGGCTCGGCCGGCATCGCCACCCTGGCGGACTTCGACGCCGCCCCGAAGCCGCTGACCCTCCGGCCCCGGGAGTACGCCGAGTTCCGGCTGGCCTGGCGCAACACGGTGGCGGCGGGCAACCGGGCCCCCGACAACGGCCGCTTCCTGGAGGTCGCGCCGCTCCCGGGCCGTCCCCGGCTGACCGTCCCGGCCGACCTCGACCTCGGCACCACCGGCAGGATCGGCGTCGCCCCCTGGACCGTCCCGGCCGCCGGGGCGCCGGCGCCCTGAGCCACCGTGCCGCCCGTCGCCCGGCGGGCCGATCGCCCCGCGCGCCAAGGGAGATGACGGCACCGCCATAATGGCGCGATGTCCGAACAGTACCTCTCGGCGTTCGCGGTCGACGGCGACGCCCTGTTCCGCACGGTCGGTTCCGGCGACGAGGACTTCGTCCGGGGCGCCCTCGACCGGATCGGCCCGCTCGCGGCGGCCGGCCGGCTGCTGCGGGCCACCGATCCCGCCGGGGTGGAGCCCGCGCTGCGGGAGCTCGCCGAGGGCCGGCCCGACCCCGCCCGCCCCGCCGGCTACGGCTGGCTGCTGGAACTCCTGCTGCCCGGCGCCGGTGACGCCCTCGGCGCGGCGACGCTGCCCGGCCGCGGCTGGCACGAACTCGCGGACGCCTTCCGGGCCTGGGACCTGCCGGTCCTCGCCGGCCTCTGGGCACGGCCCTGGCCGTTCCCGTGGCCGGACGCCGCCGCGGCGCCGGACGCCGACCCGTGGCCCTTCCCCGTCCTCGCCGCAGGCTCCGAACTCGACCGCGTCCGGGCCGAGTTGGCCGGTTTCGACACCGGGCGGATCCACGGGGAGCCGGAACTCCTCCCGGGCGGTGACGAGGACGCGGCCGAGGAGGTCGAGTGGCTGGTCGGCGAACTGCTCCCGGACTGGACGGCGGGCGCCCTGGAGCGGGGCCGCGGGCTGCTGCTCCTGCGCGACGGCGGCAAGTAGCGGCGGTCGGCGGCAGCCGGGGACGCCGGTGGTGAACGGCCGGCGCGGCGCAGTCGTGGGGGGTGCCTGCGCCGCGCCGGGGTCTGTGGTGACCGCCGGGGCGGTGGATCCGCCGG
Organism: Kitasatospora sp. NPDC056327; assembly: GCF_042261735.1. Lineage (NCBI taxonomy): Bacteria > Bacillati > Actinomycetota > Actinomycetes > Kitasatosporales > Streptomycetaceae > Kitasatospora > Kitasatospora sp. NPDC056327. The sequence goes on from NZ_JBHJRC010000010.1 coordinate 11,027, forward strand.
AGGGGACCGGCGTCACGGGTGGCCGGTCAGAAGGCGGGCTCGTCGTTCAGCTCGACGATCCGCAGGTCGCTCAGCCGGACGGTGTACCAGACGTCCTGGCTGCCGCCCCCGCCCCAGAACTCGGTGAGCCGCACCGAGGCGAAGCCGTACTCGTCCTTCACCTGTTGGGCGGACCAGTCCGCCGGGACGTTCTGGGCACGGAACACCGGATCGGCGTCGTGCTCCTGCGCCCAGGCGTCCAGCCGGAAGTTCAGGTGCGGGGCGAGGTAGCGCTCACGGACGGCGCGCGGGGTCTCACCGCTCCCGCCGAGCACCGCCCGCCGGTACTCCGAGAAGAAGGTGACCACCTGGTGCGCGGCCGGGGTGCCCGCCGTGACCCGCACCGGCACGGCGGCGGCCGGGCCGGTGACCGGGGCGAACGCGGCCTGGGCGGGGGTGGCGAGCAGGCCGCCGACGGCGAGCAGGGCGGCGGCCCCCGCGAGGGCGGTGCGCATCCGGGTGTTCATTTGCTTCATGACGGAAGTCCATCATTCGCCGACGAACTCTGTATATCGCCGAAACGTGTGGTTTACCGCGCCCGTCGGCATATTTGACGAATCATCCGCTAAAGCGAAGACCCCTTCTCCCGGCCCTTCCCCGGCGGGCCCGCGAAGGCCTGGGCGATCGGCAGCCAGGACGTCGCCACCCCGCCGACGGCGGTCAGCGCGAGGTCGTCCCGGTGCCGGCGCCGGGTGACCAGCAGGCAGAAGTCCAGGGCCGGTCCGCTCACCCGGTCCGCCGCGCCGGCCGGCCCCCAGGTCCAGGAGCCGCCGTCCGGCGCGGTCAGCTCCACCCGCACCGGCACCTGCGGGGCGGGCAGTCCGTGCACCGTGAAGGCGAACCCCAGGGTCCGCACGCCCAGGTGCGCGACGTGCCGCAGCCGGGCCGTCGGTTCCCGGACGGCGCCGAGCGCGTCGGCCACGTCCTGCCCGTGCGCCCAGGTCTCCATCAGCCGTGCGGTGGCCATCGACGCGGCCTTCATCGGCGGGCCCATCCAGGGCAGCCGGACGTCGGCCGGGCAGGCCGTGAGCGCGGCCGCGAGCCGTTCCCGGCCGACCCGCCAGCGGGCGAGCAGCGCCGCCGGCTCCTCGGCCGCCCCGTGCGCCGCGCCCTCCTCGATCGGGTCCGCCCCGGCCGCCGACAGTTCGCCGAGGCTCCGGCGCAGCTCCGTGACGAAGGACTCCGGGTCGCGCGCGGCCAGTTCGGACCAGTCGTCGGTCCACGCCAGGTGGGCGATCTGGTGCGCCACCGTCCACCCCGGCGCCGGGGTGTCCAGCGCCCAGCCGTCCGGGTCCAGCCCGGCGACCAGCGCGTCCAGCGCCTCGCTCTCGGCCCGCAGGTCGGCCAGCAGGCCGGCCAGGACGGGCGGGGCGCCGGGAACGTTCGGGTCCGTCATGGATCTTCCCTTCGCACGTTCGGAAACCTGGTCACTCCCGACGGCCCGCGGGGTCCGGCGGGGGCCGGACCCCATGAGCCGAACCTCCACGGGACACCCACGTCGAACACGTTCGCGCCCCCTCCCCACGATCGGGCACCCGTGTGACAATCGCGCGATGACGACCGCCCCGACCGGCGCGACCGCGCCGACCGTGCCGAAGAGCGGCGCCGAGGCCCCGGACGACCTCGCCGCCCGGGCCGCCGAGCTGGTCCGGGACGCCGTGCTCGGCGACCTCGCCCGCCGGGTGGTCGCCGACTGCGGCGCGGACGTCGGCCTGGTCGGCGTCCCCGGGGCGGCCGGACCGTGCCCCGGCGGCCCGGGGGCGGGGGACCGGCGCACGGGCGGCCGGGGTGCGGGCGGCGAGGGCATGGTGCTGCGGCACTGGGCCGGCACCCGGGCCGACCTGCTGCACGACCTCGCCGTCCCGGCCGGCACCGGCCTCGGCGGCCGGGCCCTGGTCGAACGGACGCCCAGCTGGGTGCCCGACTACCGCGCCGCCACCACCATCTCGCACCACTACGACGCCGCCGTCACCGCCGAGGACCTCTACGCGATGCTCACCGTGCCGCTGCTGCACGGCGGCGCGGTGCACGGCGTGGTGTACGCCTCGCTGCGGGCGGTGGTGCCCTTCGGGGACGTCCGGATCGCCGCCGTGAGCAGGCTCGCCGAGGCCGCCACCCGGGCCCTGTCCGGGGCCGCCGCCTGGTGCGGGACGCCGGGTCCCGCCGCCCCCGCCGCCGTCTCCGTCCCCGCCGCCGGCCGTGCCCCGGCGCGAAGACCGGCTCCGGCCGCGCCGCTCACCCGCCGCGAGCACGAGGTGCTCCGCTGGGCGGCGACCGGCCGGACCAACCCGGAGATCGCCGCCCGGCTCGGCCTCACCCGCAACACGGTGACCGGCTACCTGAAGAGCGCCATGCACAAGCTCGGCGTCCGCAACCGCACCGAACTCGCCCTCGCCGCCCGGGAGTGCGGCCTGCTCGACTGAGCGCCTTCCGCCGGACACCCCGGCGGCGGCCCGCGGCGGGAGACGGTCCTCAGTTGACCTTCCGCTCCCGCCCCGCCCAGTAGGGCTCGCGGAGCCGGAACTTCTGCAGCTTCCCGGTGGTGGTGCGCGGCAGCGCGTCCCGGAACTCCACCGAGGTGGGCGACTTGTAGCCGGCCAGCCGCTGCTTGCAGTGCGCGACGAGGTCCGCCTCGGTGGCCTCCGCCCCCGGCTTCAGCACCACCAGTGCCTTGACCGTCTCGCCCCACCGGGCGTCCGGCACGCCGATCACCGCGGCCTCGGCCACCGCCGGGTGGCCGTAGAGGCAGTCCTCCACCTCGATCGAGGAGACGTTCTCCCCGCCGCTGATGATGACGTCCTTCTTCCGGTCCGAGATGGTCAGGTAGCCGTCCGTCAGGGTGCCGCCGTCGCCGGTGTGGAACCAGCCGTCCCGCAGCGCCTCCGCGGTGGCCTCCGGCTGCCGCCAGTAGCCGTCCAGCACGACGTTGGAGCGGACCAGCACCTCGCCCTGCGGGTCCACCCGCACCTGGTTGCCGATCGCCGGTGCGCCCGCCTGCACCAGCTTCTCCGCCCGGCGCTCGGCCGGCAGTCCGTCCCACTCGGCGCGGCCGCGGTTGACCGTCACCACCGGCGAGGTCTCGGTCAGGCCGTAGATCTGCATGAACTCCCAGCCGAGTTCGGACTCCACCTGCTGCACCACCGAGGTCGGCGGCGGCGCGCCGGCCACCACCATCCGCACCCGGCCGCGGCCGGGCACCGGGCCGTCCAGGTCGGCCGCCGCGTCCAGCACCATCTGCACCACCGCGGGCGCGCCGCACAGGAAGGTCACCCCGTGCCGCTCGACCCGGCGCAGGATCTCCGCGCCGTCGACCTTCCGCAGCACCACGTGCTGCGCGCCCAGCCCGGTGAGTGAGAACGGCAGGCCCCAGCCGTTGGCGTGGAACATCGGCAGGGTGTGCAGATAGGTGTCCCGGTCGCTCGCCCCGAAGTGCAGGGCCATCAGTGTCGCGTTCAGCCAGAGGTTGCGGTGGGTGAGCTGAACGCCCTTGGGGCGGGCGGTGGTTCCGCTGGTGTAGTTGATGGTGGCGGTGTCGTTCTCGTCGATCGCGTACCGGCGCGGCGCGTGCTCGAAGTCGTACAGCAGCGCGTCGCTGTCCGCCCCGATGACGAACTTGTGCGGGGCGACCACCCCGGCGAGCGGTCCGGCCAGCTCCGGGTCGACCAGCAGCACCGAGGCGCCGCTCTGTTCGACGATGTACGACACCTCCTCGGCCCGCAGCCGGAAGTTCACCGGCACCAGCACCCGGCCGTGGCCGCTCACGCCGAACATCGAGGTCAGCAGGCGCGCCGAGTTCTGCGACACGACCGCCACCCGCTCGCCGGGCCCGACCCCGAGCCGGTCCAGTCCGGCCGCCTGCGCCCGGGCCAGTTCGGCCACCCGTCGGTACGTCAGATCGCCCCAGGACTCGGCCGGTTGAACCGGTTCGTCGACGATGCCGACCCGGTCGCCGTAGACCAGCTCGGCCCGGTCGAGGAAGTCCATCACGGAGAGTGGAATCTGCATGGCGCCCACTGTCCTCCGCCCGCGACTCCCCGCACACCCCCGATCGGGGGTGTCACCCGTACGGGCCCCCGCCCGCCTCCCCGGCAGGAGGGGCCTCCCGTTCCGCCCTCTCCCGCTCCGCCGCCGCGATCGCCGAGGCGAGCCGGTCCCGGGCCGCGGTCTGGGCGGCGATCCGGCGCTCCAGCACCGCCAGCCGGTCCCGGGCGATCCGCAGCGCGCCGGCCGACGGCGGCCCGAACGCGTCCCGGTCCAGGCACCCCAGGAACGGCCGGACGTCCTCCAGGGTGAACCCGGCCTCCAGCAGCGCGCGGATGTTGCGCACCCGCACCACCGCCGACTCCTCGTACGTCCGGTACCCGTTGGGCGCGCGCCCGGAGCCGATCAGCCCGGCCTGCTCGTAGTGCCGCAGCGCCCGGGCGGTCGTCCCGGTCACCCGTGCCAGCTCGCCGATCCGCACCCGCCGGCCCCGTCCTTCCGTGGCCGCGCTCAGCCGACCACGGCGCCCCCGTCCACCGGCAACACTACGCCGGTGACGAAGGAGGCCTCCGGCGAGGCGAGCTGTGCGACGGCCCAGGCGACCTCGGCGGCGTCCCCGATCCGCCCCAGCGGGGTGTGCGCCAGCTGCCAGGCGCGCAGGGCCGCCCGCCGCTCGGGGCCGATCCCGGCGTGACCGGCGATCGGCGTCTCGATCGGCCCCGGCGCCACCGCCACGACCCGGATGCCGAGCGGCGCCAGCTCCACCGCCCAGCTGCGGGTCAGCGAGTCCACCGCGGCCTTGCTCGCCGCGTAGGCCGAGTTGTGGGGCCAGCCGCGCTGTCCGACGGCGGTGCTGACGTTGACGACCACGCCCCGGCTCGCGGTGAGCGCGGGCAGCGCCGCCTGGGCCAGCAGCACGGGCGCCGTCAGATTGGTGGCCAGCAGCGCCCCGAGGCCCTCCGGGGTGTACCCGCCGAGTGTCGCGTGCGGGGCGATGCCCGCGTTGTTGACCAGCACGTCCAGCCGTCCGAACCGCTCCAGCGCCGCCCGGACGACGGTTCCGGGCCCGTCCGGCGCCGTCACGTCCGCCACCACCGGCACGATCCGCCCCGGCGCCCGCCGCGCCGTCCCGGCCAGCGGCTCGGCCCGCCGACCGACGGCCAGCACCCGCACGTGCGCCCCCCGGTCGGCGAAGGCGTGCGCGGTGGCCCGGCCGATCCCCGTCCCCGCGCCGGTGACCACCACCACCCGGAGCTCCCGTGCCGCCGCCCCGTCCGTCCATGTCGTCTCGCTCATGACGGCAACCCTCCGACCCTGCCGCCAGTGTCAAGGTCAAGCGGGGCGAACCGGACCGGATCCGCCCGGCGGCGAACAGGGCCTGCGGAGGAGGCGCGCGCCCCGCTCCGCTGCTAGGAAGAGGTGACGGCAGGACAACGTGCACGGGGGAGAGGAACACCGATGACCGACCACCGTTCCCGGAGCCTCCACGGCGCCTGCGGAGGCCTCGACGGCCTCCGCAGGCCGAGTGCTCCCTTCCACCGGTGGATGCCCGCCGGGCCGCCGCCCGCCCGGGCCCCGGCAGGCTGCACGCCGGTCCGCGTCGGGCACGCCGCCGTCCGGCCGGGCCCCGCCCCGCTCCGGGAGCGGAAGGACCTCACGTGACCGTCACCCCCGCCGGCGGCCCGCGCGCCGAGGGGCTGCTGCTGCGTCCCTTCCGGGCGCAGGACGCGCCCGCGCTCGTCGAGATCTACCGGGATCCGGCGCTGCGCCGCTTCACCCGGACTCCGGTGACCGACCTCGACGGCGCGGCCCGCTGGCTGGCGGTCCAGGACCGCGGCCGGGCGGACGGCACCCGGTACTCCTTCGCCGTGCTGGAGGGCGGGCTGCTGGTCGCCAACGTCGTGCTCAAGCTCGGCGGCCCTGGTGCCCCGGGTGCCGAGGTGGGCTACTGGACGGCCGCCGCCGCCCGCGGCCGGGGTGTGGCGCCGCGCGCCCTGGCCGCGCTCACCGACTGGGCGGCGGAGGCCTTCTGCGCCGCCGGTCCGGTCCGGCTGGACCTCTTCCACGAGGGCGACAACGAGGCCTCCTGCCGGGTCGCCGAGAAGGCCGGCTACCCGTTCGAGGCCCTCGTCCCGAGGCTCCCGCCGCAGTACCCCCTCGACGGCCACTGGCACAGCCGCCCGGCCGGCGGCGGCGGGCGGCGACCGGCGGGCGGCGCCGGCGGATAACGAGTGGACCGGGGCCGCGATCCGGGTCACAGTGACCCCCATGGCTTCTCTGGTACGACACGTGACGATCGACTGCGCCGACCCCTACGCGCTCGCCCGGTTCTGGGCCGAGGTGCTGGACGGCACCCTCGCCGAGGACGACCACCCGGGTGACCCGGAGGCCCAGGTCGAATCGGCCGGCGCCTCGCTGCTCTTCATCCGGGTGCCCGACGGCAAGACCGTCAAGAACCGCGTCCACCTGGACGTCCAGCCGCAGGACCGCACCCGGGACGAGGAGGTCGAGCGCCTCCTCGCCCTGGGTGCGGTGCTGTTCGAGGACCACCGCACCCCGGACGGCAAGGGCTGGGCGACCCTCACCGACATCGAGGGCAACGAGTTCTGCGTCGAGCGCAGCGCCGCCGAGCGGATCGCCACCGGGGCCGCCTCCGGCTGACGGTCCGCACCCGCCGGCCCGCTACCCGGCGACGGCCGCCCGCCAGGTCCACGAGGTCCTGCGGGGGCGGCCGTCGAGCTCCCCGCGGCCGGTGCACCACAGCAGCACGTCCGCCGGGCCGCCGGCCGGCGCGCCGGGGAAGAGCCGGGCCAGCGCCGCGGCGGCGAGCCGCTCCGGGGGCCGCCACTCCAGGCCGAGCCCGAGGGTGATGTCGTGGGTGTGCACCAGGGTCTCGGTGACACCCATCGCGGCGAAACCGGCCGGGTCGCACGGCCCGTGGTGCCAGGCACGCAGCTCCGGCGGCGCCGCGTCCAGGGCGGTGGCCAGCAGTCGGGCGCAGGCCGTGACGACCGTGAGCACCTCGGCCGGTCCGGCCCCCGGGGGCACGGTCAGGTCCAGCGGCAGGTAGCGGTCGGCGGGCCGGGCGGCCAGCTGGCCGGCGTAGGCGAGCAGGTCGTGGGCGATGTGGACGGCGGTCTCCCGGCAGCTCCACTCCAGCGGTCCGGCGGGCGCGTCCCAGCGGGCGGTGCCGCCCGCGGCGGCGGTGCCGGGGTCGGCCGCGGGTCCCAGGACGGCCGTCAGCTCGGCGAGCGCGGCCCGGACGTCGTCACCGTTCGGCGGGCGGTCAGTCATTCCCCCACCGTCCCACCCGCGCCCGCGTGTCCGCCAGGGTCCCGCCCGCCCCGGGTGCTACTGCTGGCTCCGGATCCCCGGACCCCGCGTCACGGCCCGCCCGGATCGCCACCCGACCCCCCGGAGAACAGGCAGGTACCCCATGGCCAGGATCGCCGTGTTCGGCGCCGGCGGCACCATCGGCAGCGCCGTCGTCGAGGAGGCCGCCGCGCGCGGCCACCGGGTGACGGCCGTCGTCCGCACCCCGTCCCGCCTCGACCCCGCCCGTTTCGCGGGCCGCCCGGGGGAGGTGTCCGTGGAGGCCGGCGACGTGCTCGCTCCGGCCGACGTGGCGCGGGTGGCCGCCGGGCAGGACGTCCTGGTGAGCGCCGTCGGCGGCGGGGACGGCGCGGGCCACCGGGCGCTGATCGAGCCGGCCGCCCGGGCACTGGTCGAGGGGTTGCGCGGGCTCGGCGGCGAGGCGCCCCGGCTGCTGGCGGTCGGCGGCGCGGGCAGCCTGGAGACCGCGCCCGGCGTACGGGTCTGGGACGCGCCGGGCCTGCCGGAGGCGGTGCTGCAGATCATGCACGCGCACGGTGACGCGCTGGACTACCTGCGGACGGTCGTGGACGTGCGCTGGACGGTGCTCAGCCCGGCCGCCCACATCGGCCCGGGACCGCGCACCGGGCGCTACCGGACCGGACTGGAGCAGCTGCTCACCGACGCCGAGGGGCAGAGCCGGATCTCGGTGCCGGACTACGCGGTCGCGCTCGTCGACGAGATCGAGCAGCCCGAGCACATCGGCGAGCGCTTCACCTGCTGCGCGCTCTGAGGGCGGTCCGCCCCCGCGGACCCGGCCCCTTCCCGCCCGGGCCGGCCGGCCCCCGCGCCGGTCGGCCCCGTCCCGGCCGGGGTGTCAGCCGATCTGGATCGAGCGCTTCGCCAGTCCCATCCAGAACCCGTCGATCACCGTCCGCTGGCCGTCCAGCTCGTCCGCGCCCGCGCCGAGGGTGACGAACAGCGGGGCGAAGTGCTCGGTGCGCGGGTGGGCGAGCCGGCCGGCCGGGGCCTTCCGCTCGAAGTCGAGCAGCGCGTCGAGGTCCTGGGCGGCGAGGGCACGCCGGCCCCAGTCGTCGAACTCGGCCATCACCGAGGTGACCCCGCCGTCGCGGCTGAGCGCCCGCAGGTTGTGGGTGAAGAAGCCGCTGCCGACGATCAGCACGCCCTCGTCGCGCAGCGGGGCGAGCCGGCGGCCGATCTCCAGCAGCCGCTGCGGGTCCAGGGTCGGCATGGAGACCTGGAGCACCGGGATGTCCGCCTCCGGGAACATCTCCACCAGCGGCACGTAGGCGCCGTGGTCGAGCCCGCGGTCCGGGATGTCCTGGACGGGCGTGCCGGGGGCGCGCAGCAGCTTGCGCACGCGCTCGGCGAGCTCCGGTGCGCCGGGGGCGGCGTACCGGACGCCGTAGTAGTGCTCGGGGAAGCCCCAGAAGTCGTAGACCAGCGGCACGGTGGTGACGGCGCCGAGCGCGAGCGGGGCCTCCTCCCAGTGCGCGGAGACCATCAGGATCGCCCGGGGGCGGGGCAGGTCGGCGGACCAGGCGGCCAGTTCGCCGGGCCAGACCGGGTCGTCGGCGAGCGGCGGCGCGCCGTGCGACAGGTAGAGGGCGGGCATGCGCTCGGGTGCGGTGGTGCTCATTGCGGCTCTTCTCCTCCGGCCCTCGGTGGTGGTTTCCCCACGGACGAGTACGGGCTAGTAGTTCAAATTTGAACTCTCGCGTTCGACGGTACACCGTCCTTCGAATTTGAACAATAGGAGTACGATCACCCCATGCCCTCCACCTCGTCCGCACCTTCGGCGCCCCCCTCCGCCGCCTCCCCGCACGAGCCCCAGTGGCTCGACGAGGAGGAGATGGCCGCCTGGCGGAGCTTCGTCACCGCGAGCAACCTCCTCAACCGCCGCCTGGAACGCCAGCTCAAGGAGGATTCGGGACTCTCCCACACCCAGTACGAGATCCTCGTCCACCTCTCCGCCGCCCCCGGTGGCTCGCTGCGCATGACCGAGCTGGCGGACCGCCTGGTCACCTCCAAGAGCGGTCTGACCTACCAGGTCACCCAGCTGGAGAAGATGGGCCTGGTCGGCCGCCGCTCCTGTCCGAGCGACGTGCGCGGCGTCTTCGCCGAGCTCACCGAGGAGGGCGGCGAGATGCTGCGCGACGCGGCCCCCGGCCACGTCGCGCTGGTCCGCGAACTGCTCATCGACGTGCTCACCCGGGAGCAGCTCGCCGTCCTCGCCGACGGCCTCGGTCACGTCAGCGCGCGGCTGCGCCTCGACGACGCCCTCTGAGCGGGCCTCCCGGAGCCCTCCACCCCCCTCGAACAGCCCCCTCGAACGCCCCCTCGAACCCCCGCCGGAGTTCCCGGACCCCCTCGGACCCCCTCCGGGCTCCTCGAAGCTTCCGGCCCTCAGCCCTCGTCCGCCGGGGCTGCTGCCGCCTCGGCCGTGCCGGCCCTGGCGAGCAGCAGCCCCCGTTCCCGGGCGTTGCGGGTCAGCGCCGCCGCCCGCTCGAACTCCGCCCGCGCCTCGGCCCCCCGCCCCAGCCGGACCAGCAGGTCCCCCCGGACGCTGGGCAGCAGGTGGTAGCCGCTCAGCGCCGGCTCCCGGGCCAGCGCGTCCACCACCTCCAGCGCCACCGCCGGACCCTCGGCCATCGACAGCGCCACGGCCCGGTTCAGCTCCACCACCGGGGACGGCGTCAGCGCCATCAGCCGGCCGTAGAGCGCGGCGATGGCGGCCCAGTCGGTGTCCTCGTACCGCGCGGCCCGGGCGTGGCAGGCGGCGATCGCGGCCTGCACCGCGTAGGGGCCGGTGCCCGCCCGCTCCAGGGCGGCCAGCCCGCGCCGGATCAGCAGCCGGTCCCAACGGGCGCGGTTCTGGTCGGCCAGCAGCACGGGGGCGCCGTCCGGCCCGGTGCGGGCGGCCGTGCGGGAGGCCTGGAGCTCCAGCAGCGCCGCGAGCCCGTGCGTCTCCGGCTCCCCGGGCATCAGCGCGGCCAGCAGCCGGGCGAGCCGCAGCGCGTCCTCGCACAGCGCGGGCCGCAGCAGGTCGCCCCCGGCGGTGGCGGAGTAGCCCTCGTTGAAGATCAGGTAGACGACCTCCAGCACCGAGGAGAGCCGGGCCGCCCGCTCCGCGCCGTACGGGACCTCGAACGGTGTCCCGGCCTGCGCCAGCGCCCGTTTGGCGCGGACGATCCGCTGGGCGACGGTCGGCTCGGGGGCCAGGAAGGCCCGGGCGATCTCCGGGGTGGTCAGCCCGCCGAGCAGCCGCAGGGTCAGCGCGATCCTGGCCGGCGCCGACAGCACCGGGTGGCAGACGGTGAAGATCAGCCGCAGCAGGTCGTCGTCGATGTCCTCCGGCCCGGACGGCTCCGGGGGCGGGACGTCCTCCAGGGTCCGCCCGACCTCGGCGAGCTTGCGGGCGTACGTCTCGCGGCGGCGGACCAGGTCGATCGCGCGGTGCTTGGCGGTGGCCATGAGCCAGGCGCCCGGACGGTCCGGGACGCCCGACTCCGGCCACTGCTCCAGGGCGGCGACCAGCGCGTCCTGCGCCAGTTCCTCGGCGATGCCGATGTCTCGCACGATGCGGGTGACGCCCGCGACGATCCGGGCGGACTCGATCCGGAACACCGCCTCGACCGTGGTGGCCGTCCCGGCCGTACGGTCCGGCTCCACCGCGTCAGCGCTGCGCTCCGTCACGGTCACCCATCAGAGCAGCCGCCGCCCGGCGGGGCAAACGCCCGCCAGGCGGTCACGCCTCCGGCGGTGCGGCGGCCTCGTCGATCTGGCGCAGTTCCGCGCCGACCGTCCAGCTCGCCGGGTGGGTCTCCAGGAAGCGGCGGGTCCACTCCAGGGCCTCCGCCTTGTCCTTGCACTGGAGCAGGGCGTAGCCGCCGACGACCTCCTTGGTCTCGGTGAACGGGCCGTCGGTCCAGCTCACCCTGCCGCCCTCCCAGAGCAGCCGGGTGCCCTCCTTGGTGGGCAGCAGCCCGGCGGTGTCCAGCATCACCCCGGCCTTGGTGATCTCCGCGAACAGCGCACCCATCCGGTCCTCGAAGCCGGGGTCCGGCTCGAACCGGGTGGCGTTCTCCTCGTCGATGCGGATCAGCGTCATGAAGCGCGGCATGGTGGCTCACTCCTCGTCGGTGCGGACGGGGCCCGTCCCCGCCTCTCACCCCTGCGTCGAACGGCCGGCGGCCGTTTCGACAGTCGCCCGGAGAATTCTTTCGGCAGTTCTCCGGCCCGGCCACCGGAGGAGCGCCGGGCCCCGGCCGGCCTCCCGGGTCGGACCGGCGCCGCGGGGAACCGCAGGGCCCCGCCCGGCCCCGGTCCGCGCCCGGACCGGGCGGCCGTCGTCGTCACCCACCGCTCCGGCACGGCCTGCCCCGACAGCGGTCGGGTCGCCGACCGGCCGATCGCGCTCGGCCGCACCGGCGTCCGCAAGGACCGCGAGGGCGTCCGGGACCGGGCCGGCGCGGGTCTCCCGGTCGGGACCGCCTGACTCCCGGTCCGGCCGGACGGGCCGCCGGACCGGCCGGGGAGGGGCGGCACGCGGGGAGCACCCCTCCCGCCGGTGCGGCGCGTCAGCGGCTCTGCTGCAGACCGGTGTTCTTGGCCGGCCGCAGCTCGGCCGCCAGGGGCTCCGCCTTGGCCCGCTTCACCGCCAGCGCGCGCGCCAGGTCGAACGCGGCCACCGGGTCCTCCTGCCCGGTCCAGGGGTGCGCCCCGCACCACGGGCCGATCGCCCGGAACTGCTCCAGCGCGACGTCGTAGGACTCCACCTCGCCGGCGAAGTGCGCCAACAGGTGCCGCAGCTGCGGCAGGTGCTCGTCGTCCGGCCGGACCTGCCGCAGCTGGGCGGCGAGGTTCTCGATCCGCCACTTCGTCCGGTCGGCGGCCAGCGTGGACGCGATGCCCTTGCGGCTCTCCAGCTCCGCGAGCGCGTGCAGGTAGATCCCGCCCAGCGGACTCCCGGGCGGAGCCGCGTCCATGGCGCGCTCGGCGAAGGCCATCATCTCCTTGTTCGAGCCGAACCACTTCTCGCACCAGTACTGCATGGCCTGCCAGTGGCCCTGGTAGTGGTAGAAGGCGCGCCCGGCCAGCTCGTCCCAGGCCTCCCGGAACTGCTCCGGCGTGAACTGCGCGCCGCGCGCCGCCGTCACGATCACCACCCAGGGGCCCGGGTTCGCCGGGTCCAGCAGGGCGGCCCGGCGGGCCGCCTCGACGGCGGCCGGCAGCAGGGCGACGAACTGCTCGATCGCCTCGTCGCCGACCTCGTGCCGGTAGCCGGAGCCGCGCACCTCCCACGCGCGGTGCACCATCAGCTTGGCCTCCAGGGTGGCGGCGTCGCAGTTGCCCGGCTCGGCGGCGCGCCAGGCGGTCAGCCAGCCGTCGCCCTCCTCGGCGATCGCGCCGAGCAGCTCCAGCCGCGACCAGCGCTCGTCCCAGTGGTCCCCGGGCTCGGCGGCGTACGCGGCGGCCGGCCGCCAGTCCCCGGCCCAGGCCGCCTCGGCGACCGCCTGCGAGCGCTGCCGCCGCTCCAGCGGGCCCGGCGGTCCGGGCCGGGTCGGATCGAGGCGCTCACGGGGAGGCATGCCGTACGCGGCCGGGTCGAAGCCGTCGCGGGCCCAGGCCAGGTGGCGACGGCGGCGGACGATCCGGTAGACGATGTAGACCACGACGGCGAGGACGAAGATCGACAGACGTATCACGACGGCGAATCATCCCTGCTGGGAAGGCCACGCGCAAAGCCGAACCCGACTCGCCGGGAACGGCGTTCCGTGGCAGGATCCGCTCCTATGGGGACGATTCTGCACGGCGCGCACGTCACGCTCCGCCCGGCCACCGCGGACGACATCCCGGCCCTGGTGGCGATCCGCCGGACCCCCGAGGTCTACGCCCGCTGGCGGGGCGGTGACGACCTCGTCGACACCGTCACCACCGAGATCGAGAAGCCCGACACCGAGATCCTCGCGGTCGAGGCCGGGGGCCGGGTCATCGGTGCCGTCCAGTGGTACGCCGACAACAGCGACGAGTACCGGCACGCCGGCATCGACATCTACCTCGACCCCGCCCGGCACGGCCGCGGCCTCGGCTCCGACGCCGTCCGCACCCTGGCCCGCCACCTGGTCGACCACCACCACTACCACCGGCTGGTGATCGACCCGGCGGCCGACAACGCCCCGGCGATCCGCTGCTACGAGAAGGTCGGCTTCCGCCCCATCGGGGTGATGCGCCAGTACGAGCGGGGCTCGGACGGCACCTGGCACGACAACCTCCTGATGGACCTGCTCGCCGCCGAACTGACCTGACGCCCCGGGGGGTTCGTCCCCGGGGCGTCGGATCGGTCCGGCGTGCGGTGACCGGCCTTCCGTGCCCGGTGCCCGGCGGTCAGTGGTCCGCGCGCAGTGGCTCGCCGGTGCGGTGCAGGTGGGTGACGATCTCCCGGTAGGAGCGCAGCAGTCCGGTCTCGTAGTACGGGATGCCCTTCTCCGCGCAGAACCGGCGGGTGATCCGGGCGGCGCGGGGGAGCGCCGGGGTCGGCATGCTGGGGAAGAGGTGGTGCTCCACCTGGTAGTTGAGGCCGCCCATCATGAGGTCGAGCACGGGGTTGCCGCGGACGTTGCGCGAGGTCAGCACCTGGCGGCGGAGGAAGTCCAGCCGCATCTCCGGCGTCACCATCAGCATGCCCTTGTGGTTCGGCGCGAAGACGCAGCCCAGGTAGACGCCGAGCAGGGCCTGGTGGACGGCGAGGAAGGCGACCGCCTTGCCGGCCGGGAGCGCGGCGAACACGACGCCGAAGTAGGCCGCGAAGTGCAGGACGAGCAGGGCGCCCTCCAGCCGGGGCCGCTTCAGGTACGGGCTGCGCAGCGCGCGGAAGCTGTTGAAGCTGAGGTTGAGGCCCTCCAGGAACAGCAGCGGGAGGAACAGGTACGCCTGCCGCCGGCCGATGAACCGGGCAACCCCGCGCGCCTGCCGGGCCTGCTGCCGCGACCACACCACGATGTCCGGGGCGACGTCCGGGTCCCGGCCCTCGTGGTTGGGGTTGGCGTGGTGGCGGGTGTGCTTGTTCATCCACCAGCCGTAGCTCATGCCCATCAGCAGGTTGGCGACGATCCGCCCGCCGGTCTCGCTGCTCCGCCGTCCGGCGAAGACCTGACGGTGTGCCAGATCGTGGGCCAGGAGGCCGAGGTGGGCGAAGACGGCGGACATCGCGGCGGCCAGGGCGAGCTGCAGCCAGGTGTCACCCAGGGCGAACAGGGCGTACCAGCCGGCGGCGAACGCCGCGAGGGTGAGCCCGAAGCGGACCGTGTAGTAGCCGGGGCGGCGGTCGAGCAGCCCCTCCTCGGCGATCCGGCAGGTGAGCTGGGCGAAGTCGCTGCCGTCCGGGTCGCGGCGCTGCAGGGTGGCCGTGGCCGGGGGCGCGAGGGTGGTGGGCTCTGGGCTCATGGTGGAAAGTCTGCTGATCGGAGCGGCTGCGGAGAATCAGAGAAACCCCCTTTCCGTTAGGGGGGTTGACCCCCGCATCCGGGGCGGGGAAGCCCCCGGCACGACGGCGGGAGGGCCCGTTCCGGGGCGCTGCCCGGGGCCGGGCGGGCCCGTTCCGGAGCGCCGTCCGGGCGGCGGGTCTGCGCGATCGGGCAGCCGTTCGGCCCGGGCGGGGTTGACGGCCCGGACCGGCTCCACCACCCTTTCACTAATTCAATAGTGAAAGGGTGGTTTCTTGATGTGGATGCTCCGCAGGAAGGTGCTCCGCTCGCTCCACCGGCCCTGGGTCCTGCCCTGGGGGCTGGCCGGACTGTTCGCCGTGCTCTACGCCTGCGTCGCCCTCAACCGGCACCGGCGCATCCTGACCCAGGCCTACGACCTGGGCATCTTCGAGCAGGCCGTGCGCGCCTACGCGCAGGGTGAGGCGCCGGTCGTGCTGCTCAAGGCTCCCGGCTACCACCTGCTCGGGGACCACTTCCACCCGCTGCTCGTCACCCTCGCCCCGCTGTACCGCGCGTTCCCGGCCGCCGCCACCCTGCTCGTCGCGCAGGCGGTGCTGATGGCGCTGGCCGTGGTGCCGCTCGCCCGCTGGGCCCACGAGGTCGGCGGCCGGCGGCTGGCCCTCGTCGTCGGATGCCTGACCGGAGCGTCCTGGGGGATCGTCGAGGCGGTGGCCGACGACTTCCACGAGATCGCCTTCGCCGTGCCGCTGCTGGCCTTCGCGGCCACCGCGCTGGGGCGGCGACGGCCGGTCGCGGCGGTGCTCTGGGCGCTGCCGCTGGTGCTGGTGAAGGAGGACCTCGGGCTGACCGTGACCGTCGTCGGCCTGCTGGTCCTCCTGCGGGCCCCGCGCACGCGCAGGACGCGCGCGCTGGGCCTCGGCACGGCGGTGTTCGGGCTCGCCGCGACGGCGCTGACCGTGCTGGTGGTGCTGCCGTCGTTCAACCCCGGTGGCACCTTCGACTACTGGGGGCAGATGGGGGGCGGGGAGGCCGGGGGGCCGCCGTGGGCCGCGGCGGTCCGGGTGGTCTGGCCGCCGCTGAAGTGGCTGCTGCTCGGGCTGGCCGCCGCGACCGCCGGGTTCCTGGGGCTGCGTTCGCCGCTGGCGCTGCTCTGCGTGCCGACCCTCGGCTGGCGGCTGATCGCGGACAACCCGCACTACTGGGGGGTGGGTTACCACTACAGCGCGGTGCTGATGCCGCTGCTGGTGGCGGCTCTGGTGGACGCCCTGGACCGGACCGGTGCCTTCGCCCGGAGCACGGCCGCCCGGAGCGCCGCCGCCGCGCGGGCCGGGGTCCTCGTGGGCGCCGGGGTGGCCGCGGGGGCCGCGGCCGTCGACGGGTCCGTGGCGCCGGGCGGCGCGCCTCCGCCGGACGGTCCTCCTGCCCCGGACGGCGGCCCTGCCCCGGGCGGTGCGACGTCACCGGGCGGTGCCGCCGTACCGGATCCGACCGCCGTACGCCGGGCCCGCCGCGCCCTGGCGGTCGCCGGCCTGGTGGCCGTCGTGACGCTGCCGGTGTACCCGCTGCACGAGCTCGCGGCTCCGGGCGCCTGGGGGACCTCGCCCCGTCTCACGGCGACCAGGGCGATGCTCGACCGGATACCCGACGGCGCCACCGTGGCCGCCTCCAACCGGCTCGCCGCCCAGCTGGCCGGGCGGACCACGGTCGGTCTGGTCTGCCGCGAGCCGTCGCCGCCGGCCGACCGGGAGCGGGGCGGGCCCCAGTGGGTCGCCGTCGATCTGGCGGACCCGAGCGTGAAGGCGCCGTGCGCGATCGCCGACACCCGGCGGATGCTCGACCGCTACGAACTGCTGGGCTACCGGCGGGTCGTGGACGACGGTGACCTCCGCCTGCTCCACCGTCCGTAGTCCCCGCTCCGCGCCCCGCCCCGGGGTCCGACTTGACCGACGAGCCGTGGTCCGCCACGATTCCACTAATGAACTAGTGAAAGGGTGATGGCGGTGTGATCGAGTACCGCATCGAGCGGCGCAGCGGCGTCTCCACCTATCAGCAGATCGTTCAGCAGACCAAGCAGGCGTTGCGGCTGGGCGTGCTGCAGCCGGGGGACAAGCTGCCGACCGCGCGGGAGGTGGTCGAGCAGACCGCGATCAACCCCAACACCGTGCTGAAGGCCTACCGCGAACTGGAGCGCGAGGGACTGGTCGAGCCCCGCCCGGGCCTCGGCACCTTCGTCCGCCGTTCGCTGGCCCGGCCCGGGGCCGCCGCCGACGGGCCGCTGCGCGCGGGCCTGGTGGCCTGGGTCGACGAAGCCCGCGGGGCCGGGCTGGACCAGGAGGACATCGGCGCGCTGATGGCCTCCGTCCTGGAGCAGCGATTCGAGACCGGCGTCGGTGCGGCCGCCGGAAGCACCGGTGCCGCCGCGGCACCGCGGTCGTCCACCGGGCCGGCGGATCCGCCGACCGGTTCGAACTAGGGAGGGTGGGGGGACCGCATGACAGACACGACACCGCCGTCGGCCGGCGCGACACCGGCCGGGGAGCGTCCGGCGGTCGAGGCCGTGGGGCTGGGCAAGGCCTATCCGGGTGACGAGTGGGCGCTGCGCGACTGCCACTTCACCGTTCCGGCGGGACGGATCTGCGGGATCGTCGGCGCCAACGGGGCCGGCAAGAGCACCCTGCTCACCCTGGCCGCCCGCCTCACCGGGCCCACCGAGGGCGAACTGCGGGTGTTCGGCGAGGCGGTGGGGACGGAGCGGACCCGCGCCCGGGTCGCCTACGTCGCCCAGCAGAAGCCGCTCTACCCCTCGTTCACGGTGGCGGAGACCCTGCGCCTCGGGCGCGAGCTCAACCCCGGATGGGACGAGGCGATCGCCCGGAGCATCATCGACAAGGGAGAGTTGAACCCCCGGGCACGCGTCGGCTCGCTCTCCGGCGGCCAGCGCACCCAGGTGGCGCTCGCCCTCGCCCTCGGCAAGCGCGCCGACCTGCTCCTGCTCGACGAACCGATGGCGGACCTCGACCCGCTCGCCCGGCACGACGTGATGGGCATGCTGATGGCCGAGGCCGCCGAACGCGGCACCACGATCGTCGTCTCCTCGCACGTCCTGCCCGAACTCGACGGCGTCATCGACCACGTCCTGCTGCTCCAGGCGGGCCGGATCCGGCTGGCCGGGGACCTCGACGACCTCCTCGACGGCCACCGGGTCGTCACCGGTGTCGCCGGCCGGGCGCCGCTCCCCGCGGGCGAGGCGGTCGAGCAGCGGGTCCGGGGCCGTCAGCTCACCGCACTGCTGCGCACCGGCACCCCGGTGAAGGGCCCGTGGGAGTCGGCCCGCCCGACCCTGGAGGAACTGCTCCTCGGCTACCTCCGGGCCGGGGCCCCCGGCCGTGCCCTCCCGCACGCCGTCCCCTCCGCTCCTGCCGCCGCCTTCGCCCCTGTTGCTCCCGCCGCCCCTGCCGTCCACGCCGACCACGACCCCGAGGCCGCCGTATGAGCACCAGCACCCTGACCGGCCCGGACGCTCCGGTTCCCGCTCCCTCGTCCGCCACCGCTCCCGCCCGCACCCGGAGCGCCCGCCGGCCGCGCGGGGTGCTGTGGCTGGCGCTGCGCCAGAGCCGGGTCCCGCTGCGCAACCTGGCCGTCCTCGCCCTGCTCGCCGCCGTCGCCCTGGTCGTCCTGCACGTCCTCCTCCGGGACCGGCTCGAACTCCTCCGGCAGACCGGCTGCTACACCCCGCAGGCCTGGTCCGAGCCCGACTGCTGGATGCGCTACACGCAGGTGTCGGTCCTGAGCGACGCCTTCACGAACGTCGCGCAGCCGGCCCTCACCTTCGCCCCGGTGCTGATCGGCATGTTCGTGGGCGGCCCGCTGCTCGCCCAGGAGCACGAACGCGGCACGCTGCGGCTGGTGCTGGCGCAGTCCGTCTCCCCGGGCCGCTGGCTGACGGCCCGGCTGGCGGTGTTCGCCGTGGCCGTCGTGCCGGTCTCGGTCGTGCTGGCCGCGCTGACCAGCTGGGTGTGGTGGTCGGACATCCTGGACGAACCCGGGGCCTTCGACCCGCCGTTCCAGGGGTTCACCTATCCCGTGATCGGCGTGGTTCCGGTCGGCTGGTGGCTGTTCGCCCTGGTGCTCGGCACCCTGGTCGGCCAGGTGGTGCGGCACACCGTCCCCGCCGTGGTGGTGAGCGGTGCGCTGATCGGCCTCACCCACGGGGCGATGTCCGTGATCCGGCCGTACTTCTGGCCGGTGGTCGAGGAGGAGCAGCCCTACAGCACGGTGCTGAACGGCTTCGTCAAACCCGTCAACTCCTGGCTGGTGGACAACGGGGTGGTGCTGGCGGACGGGCGCCGGCTGGGGCACTCCGACTGCCTCTCGGAGGCCGACGGCTGCCTGACGGCGCCGACCGCCTGGGGCGAGTACCACCCGCCCGCGCACCTCGTGCCGATCCAGCTCGTCGAGACCGGACTGCTGCTCCTGCTCACCGCAGGCCTGACGTTCCTCCTCTTCCGCCGATTCACCCGGGCCGGGGTCTGACCGAGACCGACCGACCGGGCACCTGACCGGGCTCTGCCCACCCGGTAGGCACCGGGACCGGGACAAGCGCCGTCCCGGTCCCGGAGCCGCCCGCTTCCGGGGCCGTCCGATCGCAGAGCCGTCCGGTCCAGAGCCCTCCGGCCGCAGGGCCGTCCGATTCCGGCCCTGCGCACCCGGGTCGCCGTCGCCCGCCACTTCGCCGACCGGGCACCGGAGTCCCGCGCCGCCCCGGCCGCCTGCGACGGCACCCCGCGCACCCGGCGGCTGGAGGAGCCGCCGGTCGGCCCGACCGGGCCGCGCGCGCCCGCTGCACCACGGGGAGGCGGCCGCAGGGCGGCCCGGCCGGCAGCGCCTCAGGCCCCGCCGCAGCCGCAGGAGCGGCGGACCACCATCCGGGCCGGGAACATCCGGGCCCCGGTGGACGGCGCGGAATCCCCGCCCGTGCGCGCGCCCAGCACCAGGTCGACGGCGGCGCGCGCCATCTCCTCCTGGGCCGTGGCCACGCTGGTCAGTGACGGTCCGGCGATCACCGCCTCGGCGATGTCGTCGAACCCGGCCACCGCGAGGTCCTCCGGCACCCGGATGCCCAGGTCGTCGGCGGCCCGCAGCAGTCCGATCGCCTGGTCGTCCGTCGTGCAGAACACGGCGGACGGCCGGTCGGCGCGCGACAGCAGCGCGAGCGCCTCCCGGTGCGCCCGCACGCGGTCGAACGGCGCCTGCGTCAGCCGGCCCTCGGTGGACAGTCCCGCCTCGGCGAGCGCGGCGGCCCACCCGGCGGTGCGGACGGTCACCGGGTCGCTCGGGCTGAGCGAGAAGGTCCCGCCGAAGCAGTGCACCTCGGCGTGCCCGTGGCCGAGCAGATGCCGCACGACCTCCCGGGCACCGCCCTCGTCGTCCGCGACCACGGCGATGCCGTGCTCCGTCTCGGCGCGGTGGTGCAGCAGGACGACCGGCGTCCCGTCGGGGGAGTCCGCACCCGCGACACCGGGGACGGACGGGTCCTGGGTCACCAGGATCAGACCGTCCACCTGCATGCCGAGGAAGGCGCGGACGTAGTGGGCCTCGCGCTCGTCGGCGTAGTCGGAGTTGCCGATCAGCACGAGCTTGCCGCGCTCGGCGGCCGCCCGCTCCACGGTGTGCGCGAGCTCGGCGAAGAAGGGCTGACGGGCGTCCGGCACGACCATGCCGAGGAGGTCGCTGCGCCGCCGCGCCATCGCCTGCGCGACCCGGTTCGGCCGGTACCCCAGCTCCTCGACGGCGGCGAGGACCCGAGCCCGCGTCGCCGCCGCCACCGGACGCGGTCCGTCGTTGATCACATAACTCACGACCGCGGTCGACGTCCCCGCCACCCTCGCCACGTCGTCCCGCGTCACCCTTGCCATGCCCGCGAGCCTACACACCGCCACTGACCGGCCCCGCAGCCATTTCACCGGCTGGACAGCCACCACCGCGCAGCCCCGGGCCCCGGGCCGGGCACGACCGCGACGACGCCCCGGTGCCCGTCGTCCCCGAGGCGCTGCCCCCGGTCTCCCTGCCCGGGCTCCTCCGGGCCTTCCCCCGATCCCGGCTCCGCGCACCCCTTCCGGGCCGCCCTCTCCGTGGCCGCCCGTCCACGGGACCGACCGGGCCCGTCCGTCTGCGCGGGGATCGCACGGCACGGGCGCGCCGGCGGACCCACCGCCCGCCGCGGCCCGCCGTACCGGGCGCGGCTTCGTCCGCCTCGGCACCGTCACCGCCACCGCCCCGCCGTCCGGCTCCGCGCCTGAGCGGCTGTCGGCCGCTCCGGTCCGGGAGCCGGAGCGGAACCCGGTGCCCCGGAGTGCCGGGCGCGTCCCGTTCGGCGGCCCGGCCGGGGGCAGGCCGGCGGGTTCTCGCACGCCTGAGTCGTGGCCGGTCGCGACCCCGATGCACATGGCCGCGCAGGCGCAGGCGCCGCCGAGGCCGGGGTCGTTCACGCCGTCGCCGACGGGCCAGGAGCCCTCCCCGGTGTGACCGACGAACAGCGCGGGAGCGTCCCCGTTCGCCGCCGTCCACCCGGCGACGGTTCCGAGGCCCGGACGGAACCCGGCGTTCTCGAAGGGCCGCTGGAGCGACGTGAAGGCCTCGTGCACGGGCGGCTCCGGACCCGTCAGTACGTGTGGTCGGCGGTGACGTCCGCGGAGAGCCGCAGGGCGCGCTCGGCCGGCTCGCCGCGGAGGGTGAGGAGGGTGAGCGTCAGCGCGTCGAGCACGGTCAGGTGGGCGATCCGGCTGGCGGTGGTCTCCAGGCCGAAGACGAGGTCCTGGCCGCCGGCGACCAGCGTGTGGTCGGCGGTGCCGGTGAGCGGTGAGCGGGCGTAGCTGGTGAGGGCGATGACGGTGGCGCCGTTGTCGCGGGCGTGCCGGGCGGCGTCGACCACGGTGCGGGTCGCGCCGGTGTGGCTGATGGCCAGGCAGGCGGCGGTGGGGGGCAGTTGGGCGGCGGCCAGCTGGGCGGTGGTCGGGTCGGCGGACGAGTCCGTCCGGACGCCCAGGGCGCGCAGCCGGTACGCGGCGTCCAGGACCACCGCGCCGGAGAGGCCCGCGCCGAGGACCAGGACCTGGTCGGCGTCGTTCAGCGCCTCGGCCGCCGCCCGCAGTCCGTCGGGGGTCAGCGTCGTGGCGATCCCGTCGAGCGCCTCGCGGGCGGCGCGGACGGTGTCGGAGAGCGCGCGGGCCGCCGGGTCGCGGGTGTCGGCCGGGTCGGGCGCGGGGGCCGGGGCCTGCCGGACGGCGGCGATCTTCAGCTCCTGGTAGCCCCGGAAGCCGAGCCGCTGGCAGGCGCGGACCACCGAGGAGGGCGCCGTCCCGGCCAGCTCGGCGACGTCGCTCACGCTGAGGCCGACCAGGTCGGCGCCGCGGGCGAGGAGCACCTCGGCGACCCGCGCCTCGCTGCCGCGCAGCTCGCCGAGCCGTGCGCGGAGGTGTGCGGCCAGCTGGGACTCCAGCGGAGAGAATTCGGAACGCTCTTCCATGAATCCAGTGTACCGTGGAATTCGATTCCGAGGCCGGCGCGCTGCCGGCCCGTCGGACACCCGTGGCCGCCCCGCCGGCCGGGAGGTGTCCGGCGCCGTTCGAAGGAGGGGAGCACCGCCATGTCCGCCGCCGTTCCCGTGGCCGTCCTGACCGCCGCCGTGCTGCACGCGGTCTGGAACGGGCTGGCGCACCGGATCCAGGACAAGCTGGTCGGCTTCGCCCTGATCAACCTCGCGTACACCGCCTGCGCGGTGGTGCTGGTGCTGCTCTTCCCGTTCCCGGCGGCCGGGGCCTGGCCGTACCTGCTCGCCTCCGTGGCGATGCAGGTGGCCTCCCAGCTGCTCCTCCTCCGCGCCTACCAGCTGGGGGACTTCGGGCAGATGTACCCGATCGCGCGCGGCTCGGCGCCGGTGCTGGTGGCGGTGCTGTCGGTGACCCTGCTCGGCGAGACGCCCGGGGTGGGGGAACTGCTCGGCGTGGCCGTGATCTCGTGCGGGCTGGTCGGGCTGGCCCTCGCGCACGGCGTGCCGGGCCGGGCGCAGCTGCCGGCGCTCGCGGCGGCCGCCGGTACCGGGGTGATGATCGCCGCGTACACCGTCTCGGACGGCGGAGGTGTCCGGCAGGCGGGGACGGTCGGCGGCTACGTCGCCTGGCTCTTCCTGCTCCAGGGCCCGGTCCTGGCGCTGATCGCCCGGGCGCGCCGGGGGCGGGGCCTGCTGGCCGGTGCCGGTCCGGCGGTGCCGTTCGGGCTGGCCGGCGGGGTGCTGTCGCTGGCCGCCTACGGGCTGGTGGTCTGGGCGCAGTCCCGGGGGAACCTCGCCACTGTCGCGGCGCTGCGCGAGACCAGCATCGTGGTTGCCGCGCTGATCGCCACCGTGGTCTTCCGGGAGCGCCTGGGGCGGTTGCGGATGGCGGCGAGCGCGACGGTGCTGGCCGGCATAGCCGTCCTGGAGCTGGCCCACCCCTGAGGGCCGGCTCCGGGACGGCACGACCGGTGCCGCACGCGACGGCTGCCGTCCGGACCGGTGCGGCTGCGGCTCAGGGGACGATGACGGTCAGGGACGTGCCCGTCACCGTGAAACCCATCTCCTCGTACAGCCGGCGGGCCCGGTTGCCCTCGGTCACGGCGAGTCCGACGGCGGCGGCGCCTGAGGCGGCGACGGCGGCGACCGCGCGGCGCAGCACGTCGCGGCCGAGACCGGGGTAGCCGCGTGCCGGGTCGCGGAACACGTGGGCGATCCAGGGCAGGCCGTCCCAGTCGGTGAGGACGGCGCCGGCCACCACCCGGTCGGTGCCGTCGACAACCAGCGTGCTGGACGGCAGCACCGGTCCTATGATCTGCCCGGCGAGGAGTTCGGCGAGCCGCTGAGTCCCGGTCTGCTCGTCGTCGTCCGGCCGGTGGTCAGGGTGCCCGGGACCGAAGGCGGTGAGCGAGGCCGGGGCCAGTTCCTTGGCGTCGCGGTCGCAGGGGACGGCACGCAGGCCGTCCCGCAGCGGCGTCCGGGCCCATGCCTCCCAGCCCTCGGCGGGAGGCGCGTCGGTGAGTTCGCGGCGCATGGTGTGGCCGTGGCGCAGCACGGTGGAGCCCTGCCGCACCAGCTCCTGGCCGAGTTCGACCGGCCCGGAGACCACCCAACCCGCCAGCTCCGTCCGCACGTACGCGGCCTGGGCGGCGAGGTCGGCGCGCGGGTCGACCACCTCCAGCCGGTCGGCCCAGGGGCGGCCCTCCCGCTCCCCGCGCTCGTAGCGCACGACGGCGACGCCGTCGGCCCCGTAGCCGTACTGCCGGTCGGTCTGCGTTTCCGTCACGCCGTTCGTCCGATCCTCGCGAGTCGGCCCGCCCCTCGGCACGCCCTTGCCCGCCATGCTCGGTGAACGATCCGTTCCGATCAACCCGTCGGCCGACGCGGTCGGTCCGGCAGATCCGCTCGGCCCGGCGGATCCGCTCTATCCGGCCGTCCCGGCCGGTAGGCCGCCCGCGGTCACGGGGCCGCACCTGCACGAGCCGGGGGGCGGGCGCCCGGGGCGGCGCGGCGCGGCTGACCCGGGGCGGTCCGCCCCCCGGGCTCCGGCCCCGCCCTCCCGGGACCGCCGTGCCCGACGCCACGGCCTTCCCGCCGTCCGCACCCACGCAGGGTTGCCCCGCCCCGCTCCGGAGCGGGGGTTCCCGGCCGGGAAGTGTCGGTGGCGGCGCCTACCGTGCGGGGCATGAGCGTTCCCGAGGTCATCCCGATCGCGTACGAGCCCGGCTACCGCACCGACACGATCGGCCGCTGCCGCGGCGGCCAGTTCTTCGCCTCCGTCACCTACGCCGTGCCGGAGGCGGCGGAGGGACGGGCGGAGCAGGCGGACCGGCGCTGCTTCGCGGTGCTGCACCGCTTCGACGAGGCCGGGCGCCACCTCGGCTCCCGGATCGAGGCGGTGCCGGGCGTGTTCGGCGGCGAGGCCGTGACGGCCGCGGAGGCGCTGTTGCGGCGCTGGCTGGACGCCCTGCCGGAGCGGGAGTTCGGGGACATCGCGATCGCGCCCTTCGCCGTGCGCACCGAGGGCTGCCGCTTCGGCCTGGTCGTCGAGCGGCACGGCGAGGGCGCGGAGCAGGACGACTGGGCCGAGTTCTACCCCGACGGCCTCGGCTTCTCCGCCCCCTGGGACGGCGACTACGACACCTGAGCCCGGCTCCGGGCCGGCGGCCGCGTCGACGGCCGGGCCGCCCGGCCCGGCCCCGCGCCCCACCGCGTCGTGCCGGGCCCCGCGCCGTGTCAGTCCGCGATGACGGCCGCCCGGACGCACAGTACGTCCGGCAGGTGGGAGACCAGCAACGACCAGTGCTCGCCCGCGTCGTGGCTCCCGTAGACGTCGCCGGTCCGGTTGCCGAAGTAGATGCCGGCCGGTTCGAGGTCGTCGGTGCGCAGCGCGTCGCGCAGCACGATGCCGTAGTGGTCCTCGCCCGGCAGGCCGTCGGCGAGCGCCTGCCAGCTGTCACCGGCGTCCGTGGTCCGGAAGATCCGGCAGCGGCGGCCGGGCGGGATCCGGTCGTCGGCGCCGCCGAGCGGGAACACGTACGCGGTGTCGGCGCGGCGCGGGTGGGCGGCGATCGCGAAGCCGAAGTCGGCGGGCAGCCCGTCGGCGATCGGGCGCCAGCTCGCGCCGCCGTCGTCGCTGCGGTACACGCCGCCGTGGTTCTGCAGGTAGAGCCGGTCCGGGTTCACTGCGTCCGGGGCGATCTTGTGCACGCACTGGCCGAACTCGGGGTACTGGCTCTCCTCCGGCAGGAACTCGGCCCGCAGGCCGGAGTTGGACGGTTCCCAGCTCGCGCCGCCGTCCTTGCTGCGGTACACGCCCCCGCTGGAGACGGCGACCAGCAGCCGCTGCGGGTCGCGCGGGTCGGCGAGGATCGTGTGCAGGCCCTGGCCGCCGTAGCCGGCGCCCCACTCGGTGCGCTGCGGGTGGTTCCAGAGCGATTCGACCAGGGTGAAGGACTCGCCGCCGTCCTCGGAACGGAACAGCGCGGCGGGCTCGGTGCCCGCGTAGACCACGCCGGGGGCCTCGGGACCGGCCGGCTGGAGCTGCCAGACCCGGGTGAGCGAGGCGCCGGTGTGCTCGGGGAAGCGGACGGCCGGGGTGGACGGTTCGGACCAGGTGGCGCCGAGGTCGTCCGAGTGCCAGACGGACGGCCCCCAGTGGCTGCTGTCCGCGCCCACCAGCAGCCGGACGCTCCCGTCGCCGCGGGGCTGCCCGTCCGCGTGGTTCCGGCGGTCGATCGCGACGGAGTAGATCGCGTTCATCCGGAAGTGCGGACCGCTGAACTCCCATGTGAGCCGGTCACGACTGCGTCCGAGAAAGAGGCCCTTCTCGGTTCCGACGGCCAACAGCACCTCGGTCATTGCCACACACCACCTGGTCGGCGAAACGGCCCCCGCCGGACACCCTCCCCGGCCCAGTGTCCCGCCGTCGCGCGCCCGTCACATCTCGCCGCGCCGCACGGGGCTGCGCCGCACCGAGCCGCGCTGCACCGGGCGGAGGCGAGCGGGCCGGGGCGGATCACCCGACCCACCCCGGCACCCCGAGCCCCGTTGCCCGGCCGCACCGCTCAGCCCCGGCAGCCCTCCAGCAGCCGCAGCCACACCTCGCTGATCGTCGGGTACGCGGGCACCGCGTGCCAGAGCCGGTCGATCGGCACCTCGCCGACCACCGCGACGGTCGCCGAGTGCAGGAGCTCGGAGACGCCCGGCCCGACGAACGCCGCGCCGACCAGCACCTTCCGGTCCAGGTCGAAGACCACCCGGGCCCGGCCCTTGTAGTCGTCGCCGTAGAGCGAGGCACCGGCCACGGCGCCGAGGTCGTGGTCGATCGTCCTGACCCGCAGGCCGGCCCGCTCGGCGGCGTCGGCGGTCAGGCCGACGGCCGCGACCTCCGGGTGGGTGAAGACCACCTGCGGAGCGCCCGCGCTGTCGGCGGACGCGGCGTGCGCGCCCCAGCGCGTGGTGTCCAGCGGGCGCCCCTCGGCGCGCGCGACGATCGCGGCGCCGGTGATCCGGGCCTGGTACTTGCCCTGATGGGTGAGCAGCGCCCGGTGGTTGACGTCTCCGGCCGCGTACAGCCAGCCGCCGTCGACGCCGAGGACGGTGCAGCTGTCGTCCACGTCGAGCCATGTGCCGGCGTGCAGGCCGACCTGCTCCAGGCCGACGTCCGCGGTGCGGGGGGCCCGCCCGGTGGCGTACAGCACCTCGTCCACGGTCAGCCGCTCGCCGTCGCCGAGGACCAGCGTCACCTCGGAGGGTCCGCCGTCCGCGGCGTCCCCGGGCGTCCGCTCCAGCGAGGCGGCCTCGGTGCCGAAGCGGACGTCCACCCCGGCGGCCCGCAGTCCGTCCGCGACCAGCTCGCCGGCGAACGGCTCCATCCGGGGCAGCAGTGCGCCGCCGCGGACCAGCAGCGTCACCTGCGAGCCGAGCGCCCGCCAGGCGGTGGCCAGCTCCACGCCGACCACGCCGCCGCCGACCACCGCCAGCCGCCCGGGGACGGTGGGCGAGCCGGTGGCCTCCCGGTTGGTCCAGGGGCGCGCGTCGGCCAGCCCGGGGACGCCCTGCGGCAGCACCGCACGGCTGCCCGTGCAGATCGCGACGGCGTGCCGCGCGACCAGCAGCCGCTCGCCGCCGTCCTCCGCCTCGACCGTCACCTGCCGTTCGCCGACCAGCCGGCCGTGACCCCGGACCAGGTCGATGCCGGTGTCGCGCAGCCACTGGACCTGGCCGTCGTCCTTCCAGTGCGAGGTGAACGAGTCGCGCCGGGCGAGCACCGCGGCCGCGTCCAGCGCCCCGCCGCCGACGGCCTCCCGGGAGCCGGCCACCGCGCGGGCGTCGGCGAGCGCGGCCACCGGGCGCAGCAGCGCCTTGCTCGGCATGCAGGCCCAGTAGGAGCACTCGCCGCCGACCAGTTCGCTCTCCACGATCACGGTGCGCAGCCCGGCGGCGGCCGTCCGGTCGGCGACGTTCTCGCCGGTCGGGCCGGCGCCGATCACGATGACGTCGTACTCCTCGGGGGCGGTGGACTGGGGAGAGGTCATGCGTGTTCCTCCGTGCTCGCGCGGGTGTGCCGTGGTGCTTGCGGCACGTGGTGCTGTCGGGTCGTGGTGCCGGCGGGCCGCGGTGCCGTGGCTCCGCGGTGTCCTGCCCCATCCTCCGCCGGGCCGTCCGCCCGGCGCAGCCGAACACGCGGGCGAACGCCGTTCCGCCCGGCCCGCGTCGCCCCGCCGGGCCCCGTTGCCCCGGCCGGTCCCGCTTCCCCCGACTGGAGGCGCGTTCCCGGTCCCGCGTCCCCGGCCGGGAACGCGTTCCCCGTCCCGCGTCCCCGGCCGGCCGCCCCGCGGCTACTCGACCTCGGCCAACTCCGCCAGCACCGCCGCCGTTTCGGCCGGCCGGGAGAACATCGGCCAGTGCCCCGTCGGCACCTCCCGCAGCTCCCACTCCGGCCCGCCGAGCGCGGCGAAGTACGGGTGCCCGGCGGCGATCATCTCCCGGACCTGTGCCAGCGGGATGGAACAGGACACCAGGCCCTTCGGCAGCTTCTCCGCCCCGCCGGTCAGCCGCACCGGCTCGGTGAGGGTGAGGCCGGGCTGGTCGCTCGCCCGCTCGCGGATCCGGGCGAGCCCGGCCTCGTCGATCCCCGCCGCGTCGGCGCCGCCCGAGGCGAGCACTTCCCAGGAGGGCATCGGCAGCCGCCAGCCGTCGACCAGCGAGTTCTCCAGCGCGGTGCGGTAGGCCGGGTCCCAGAGGTCGGCGATCGCGACGCCGTCGGCGATCGGACCGGAGTCGACCCAGACCACCCGGCGGATGCGCTCCGGCACCCGGTCGGCCGCGCCGGTGACGGCGATGCTGCCGCCGCTGTGCGCGACCAGCACCACGTCCCGGAGGTCCTCCCGGACCAACAGGTCGGTCAGATCGGCGATGTGGGCCTCCGCGCCGGTCCCGGGACCGGCCTCGCCGGCCCGCTCCGCGAGCCCGGGCAGGGTCACCGCGTGCACCGTGTGGCCGGCGGCGCGCAGCGGTTCGGCCACCGCGTCCCAGGCCCAGCCGCCGAGCCAGAAACCGGGGACGAGTACGAAGGTGCTCATGAGGAAGGTCCTCTCCTGGAGTTCTTTTCCTGAGGTACTGGGCCGCGCGGCCGCCGTTGCTCCGACCCTAGAATCAAAAGAGGACAGAACTCGACCGGATTTATCGGCCCGTCGAGCGATTCTGCTCCGGGGTGCGTGCGGGCGATCCGAGGCACCGGCCGACCCGAGGACCGGAGGATCCGTGGAACACCCGGTCAGCCGCACCCTGGCCCTGCTCGAACTCCTCCAGAACCGCCCCGGCCTCACCGGTGCCGAGCTGGCCGCCCGGCTGGAGGTCGACGTCCGCACCGTCCGCCGGTACGCCGCGCGGCTCGTCGAACTCGGCATCCCCGTCCAGGCCGACCGCGGCCGGTACGGCGGGTACCGGCTGATGCCGGGCTTCCGGCTGCCGCCGCTGATGCTCACCGGCGACGAGGCCGCCTCCGTGGTGCTCGGACTGCTGGCCGGCCGGCGGTCCGGCCTGTCGGTGGGCG
Source organism: Kitasatospora sp. NPDC056327 (assembly GCF_042261735.1). Lineage (NCBI taxonomy): Bacteria > Bacillati > Actinomycetota > Actinomycetes > Kitasatosporales > Streptomycetaceae > Kitasatospora > Kitasatospora sp. NPDC056327. The sequence goes on from NZ_JBHJRC010000010.1 coordinate 40,437, forward strand.
AGCAGGCCGGGGAGTCGGCGCTCGCCAAGATCCAGCGGGTCCTGCCGCCGCACCTGCGGGACCGGATCGCGGCCGTCGAGCAGACCCTCGGACTGACCGCCGCGCCGGCCACCGGCCCCAGCCCCGCCGCCGGCCCGCTGTTCACCCTCGCCGATGCGGCCCGCCGCCGGCGCCGCGTCCGGCTCGACTACCGGGACCGCGAGGGCGCGCCCAGCGAGCGCGAGTTCGACCCGTACGGGCTGGTCTTCCACTCCGGCCGCTGGTACACCACGGGTCTGGACCACCGCAGCGGCGAGCAGCGGACCTTCCGGCTGGACCGGATCCGCGCGGCCGAACCGTGCGAGACCGGGTTCGAACCGCCGGCCGGCGTCGACCCGGTGCAGCGGGTGCTGGAGTCGCTGGCCGCGGTGCCGTGGACGCACGAGGTCGAGGTCCTCCTCTCGACCACGCTCGCGGAGGCCCGCCACCGCATCCCGCCCACGGCCGGCACGGTCACCGGCACCGGGGACGGCCGCGTCCTGTTCCGCGCGCGGGCCGAACGGCTCGACGGCATGGCCGTGATGCTGGCCGGCCTCGGCTGGCCGTTCACCGTCCGCCGTCCCGCCGCCCTCCAGGACGAACTCCGCGCCCTCGCCGCCCGCCTCGCGGCCTGGAGCGCGGACGCCGGTCCGGCGGTGGGGGAGCCGACAGCCGGGGAGCCGACAGCCGGGGACTGAGGCCGGGGACCGAGGGCGGGGACAGAGAGCGGGGACCGAGGGCCTGGGCCGGGAGCCGGAACCGCAGTCGCGGGGCCCGAACGCGCGAAGGCGAGCCCCGGGGCGGAGGGACCGCCCCGGAACTCGCCGTCGCGAAAGGGCCGCGCGTGCGGCCGGCCGTCAGGCCTGCGGGCCGGCGGCCTGCTCCGCCGCCACCTTGCGCTTCACCTCGGCCATGTCCAGGCCGCGGGCCTGGCCGATGAGGTCCTCGAACACCGGCTCGGGCAGCGCGCCCGCCTGCGAGAAGACGAGCACACCCTCACGGATGATCGCCAAGGTCGGGATCGACTGGATGCCGAAGGCCGCGGCCAGCTCCTGCTGCGCCTCGGTGTCCACCTTGGCGAAGACGAGGTCCGGATGCCGCTCGGCGGCCTTCTCGAACACCGGCGCGAACTGACGGCACGGGCCGCACCAGGCCGCCCAGAAGTCGATGAAGACGAAATCCTTGCCGTCCGCGCCGGGGACGATGTCGTCGAAGTTCTCCTTGGTCAGCTCGACCGTGCTGCTCATGTCGCGATTCCTGCCCTTCCGGTGGTGGCGGTCAAGGCCATGTGCCCGCGACAACGGCTGCCGCCCGCGAGCTATTCCGCGGACCCTACCGCGTCGTCCGTTGAGCGGACACCGGCCCGCATCCGTACCGGAGGGTGTCCGGCACCGACGTGCACCGGCACCCACCGGGGAGCTGTCACCATGCGCACCAACCGTCGCACCGGGGGGCCGGGGGACGACGGGGGCGGCGGCCCGGGCCGCCGCCCCGGCCACCGGCCCGGCCGGCTCGCCCTGTTCACCGCGTCCGGACTGGCCGCGGCCGCCCTGGTGGCCGGCTGCGGCTCGTCCGGAACCGGCGGCCCGCCGCCGGCCATGCCGCCCGCCGCGCCCTCGGCGCCCGCGGCACCCGCCGCGCCCGGCACCAACGGCGCCACCCTGCGGACCACCACCGACCCCCACCTGGGCACCATCGTCACCGACAGTGCCGGCTACACCCTCTACCGCTTCGACCGGGACAGCGCCGACCCGCCCACCGCCACCTGCAACGGCGGCTGCGCCGCGATCTGGCCACCCGTCCCGGCCGACGGCGCGACGGTCACCGTCAGTGGCGTCGACGCCGGTCTGGTCGGCACCGTCACCCGCGCCGACGGCAGCCGACAGCTCACCCTCGCGGGCCGGCCGCTCTACCGCTACGCGCCCGACCAACGGCCCGGCGACACCAGGGGCCAGGGCGTCGACGGCACCTGGTTCGCGGTGACCCCCACCGGGGACCGGGCCGCCGCGCCGAGCGGTCCCGCCGGCCCCGGCTACTGAGCCCGCCCTCCGGCCGGGCCGCCTGCCCGGCCCGTTCGGCCCCGTCCGTTCGGCCCGCCCGTTCGGCCCGGTCCGCCGACCCGGCCGCACGGCGCGGGGCCCGGACCGGAGCCCGTCCCGACCGTCCCCGCCGGGGGCGGCGACCCTCGACCCGGAGGCACGGGTGCGCAAGGATGTGATGGTGACCGAGGAGCCTCCCGGTGGCGGCCGCCCGGCCGCCCGGGGCGCGCCGGCACCTGACGAGGAGCTGATGCGCGCGCTCTACCGCGAGCACGCCGGGCCGCTGTACGGCTTCGTCCTCCACCTGGTCGCCGGGGACCGCCAACGCGCCGAGGACGTCGTGCAGGAGACGCTGCTGCGGGCCTGGCGCAACCTCCACCGGCTGGACCCGGCCGCCGGTTCCCCCCGGCCCTGGCTCGCCACCGTCGCCCGGCGGATCGTCATCGACGAGCACCGTGCCGAACTCGCCCGGCCGCGCGAAGTGGACTCCGTCCCGCTGGAGTTGCTGCCCGCCGAGGACGAGCTGGACCGCGCGCTGCGGATGATGACCGTCGCGGACGCGCTCGGCGAACTCTCGCCCGCGCACCGCGAGGCGATCGTCGAGACCTACTTCAAGGGCCGCACCGCCAACGAGGCCGCCGCCGAACTCGGCATACCCGCGGGCACCGTGCGCTCACGGGTCCACTACGCGCTGCGCGCGCTGAGGCTCGCGCTGGAGGAACGGGGAGTGACATCGTGACACCGTCCCGGCCCCAGCCCCAGCCCCAGCCCCCGCCCCGGCCTCCGCACTCCGACGCGGGCGCCTACGCCCTCGGCGTCCTGGACCCGGTCGAGCGCGCCGCCTTCGAGGCCCACCTCGCCACCGGCTGCCCGCAGTGCACCGAGCTGCTGTCCGAACTCGCCCCCGTGGAGGCGCTGCTGGGGGAGTACGCGGCCGCCGCGGACCTCGTGAACCCCGTCCCCCGCCCGGATCCGGTGCTGCTCGACCGGCTGGTGGCGGAGGTGCGGGCGAGCCGTCGGCGGGGGAAGGTCCGGCGGCTGGTGCTGGTCGCCGCCGCCGCGGCGCTGACGATCGCCGGCCCGGTGGTGACCGCCACCGTCATCACCGCGGACTCCCCGCCCGCCGTGACCGCCACCGCGGCCGCCCACCGGTTCACCGCCACGGACCCGGCGACCGGCGCGCACGCCGTCGTCGGCGTCGACACCGCGCCCTGGGGCAGCCGCGTGACCCTCGAACTCTCCGGCGTCCAGGGCCCGCTGACCTGCCACCTGGTCGCCGTCTCCAGCACCGGCGCCCACCAGACGGTGACCACCTGGAACGTCCCCGCCACCGGCTACCCCGCCACCACCCCCCTCCACACCACCGGCGGCACCGCCTATCCACCCCCCGCCATCGACCACTTCGAGATCCGCACCCTCGACACCGACACCCTCCTCCTCACCATCCCCACCCCCTGACCTTTCCGGCGAACACCGACGCCGCCAATCCCGGCCCCGTGGACGGTGCCGGGGCACCGGGGGCGACCGTCGAGCCGTGGACGGACACCCACCCGACGGTGGACGCCTCCTGCGCCGGCCCCCCCGCGACCCGCAGTTCCCGATCCTCCGGACGCGGCGAGCAACCCTCACGCCGCGGCAACAAGCAGCTGGAACGGGCCTTCTTCCCGGCCGCGTCCGCCTCCCTCGGCGACCCGGCCTCCCGCGCGTACCACGACAGGAAGATCGGCCCAGGGCAAACGGCACACCCAGGCCCTCCGCCGCCTGGCCGGACGCAGGGTCGACGTCCTCTTCGCCGTGCTCCGCGACGGCACCTTCCACGGACCCCGGCCTGCCGGATCGGCCTGAACCGCCGAGAGCCCGCCCAGCCCCGGCCCCCAGCTGCTCGAACTCCGCCGCGGAAGTCCCGGCTGCCCGGGACCGGTCCTGCCGGCCGTCCATGGGGCCCTCGGCGAGAACTCCGTACTGCCGTTCACAGCGGCCCCCACGTCGTCATTCCGCCGTCCTGGTGCACGGCCTTGACCGGAGATCCATAGGGGCACCTCCTGGCGCCTTCTGCATACGCAGGCTCTGCGAATGCAGGTGGTACATGAGAAGTCGGCCCGGCCGACTTCCTGTGCCTTGCCGGCTCGGTGAGGCGCGCGGGTCACCGGCATCCCCGGTATTCCCGCCCCGCTTGTCCTCCGTGGGGCTCGTGGTGGTGGTCCGCATTGCCTGCGGAGGCAGTTGGCACGTGAGAAGTCGGCCCGGCCGACTTCCTGCGTTGGCCACGGCCGGGCGCCTGTGCGCCTACGCGCCGGCCGTGGCCGCGATGCGGGTGAGGGCGCGGGTGCAGAGGTGGGCGAAGAGGTGTTGGGCGAGGGGGAGGAGGGGGCCGGCGAGGCGGGCGTACCAGCGGTGGGGGCGGCTGAAGGCGTTCACGGTGAACCACACCGTGCCGTCCGGCTCCAGTTCCACCACGAACGTCTCCTCACCCACCGCGAGGTGGCCCCGGCGGGTGCCGTAGGTGAAGCCGTGACGGTCGCCGGTGGTTCCGCCGCCCGTGCTCCGCACCACCCGGCACGGGGCGGACGCCCGCAGCGGGCCGAGGCCGATGGCGCAGTGGACGGCGACGCCCGGGGCGGCGCGGTCGGCGCCGGCGGTGATCCGGACGCCGGCGGCCCGGTGCATCCGCCAGTCGAGGACGGCCGCGCCGGCGGCGTCCAGGGCGGCGCGGCCGTGGCCGATCCGGGCGCGGTGGCGGAGGTGGTTGTACCCGGGAGGGAGCGGGGCGCCGAGGTCGCCGCTGGCGCCGACCTCGGGGTAGCAGAGGTCGCTCAGGTCGCCGAGGTCGCCGAGGTCGTTCATCGGACGCGCTCCGCAGGGGTCGGGGCGAGACGGCGCCAGGCGAGCAGCGAGCACAGGGCGAAGCCGAGGGCGTTGCCGACGCCGTGGGTGGCGGCCATCCAGCCGAGGGTGGGGTGGGGGAGTCCGGAGGCCTCGCCGAGCGCCCACCAGAGGGCGAGCAGCATGGTGACGGCGAGGACGGCGGCCGAGACGCCGAGCAGGACCGGCGTGGCGCGGTCGTCGGCGCGGGTCCGCAGGTCGCGCCAGGTGAGCAGGCCGACCAGCCACATGCCGGCGGTGAGGACGGCGGCGCCGGCGAGTTCGGCCCAGTCGCCGACGAAGTAGCCGCCCAGCACGAGCAGGGTCCCGGCCGGCACGCTGAGCGCGGCCCAGCGGCCGGTCCGCCGGGCGGGGGCGGCACGGCAGACGAGCCCGGCGACCAGCGCGGCGGTGAATCCGGCGTAGTGGAAGTGCGGGACGGTCAGGGCCAGGACGTCGAGGTCGAAGCCGAACAGGCGGTGTCCGGAGCGTTCCGCGACGAGGGCGGTTCCGGCGACCGAGGGAGTCGCCAGTGCGGTGAGCACGGCGATCTCGGGCGGTGCCAGGGAGCGGGTGCGGGCCAGGCGGAGCGGGGCGCGGGCGGCGAGGGCGAGGGTGCCGAGCGCGTACAGCGCGGCGCTGCCGGTGGCGAGCGGGCCGCGCGGCAGCCAGAGCGAGAGGGCTCCTGGGACGGCGGCGAGCGGCCAGAGGCGGCGCAGCCGGGCGAGGCCGGGCTCGTCGATCAGGGCCAGGCCGAGCGGGACGACCGCGCCCATGGCGAGCAGGACCAGCAGGTCGACCAGCTCGGCGGTTCCTCGCCCCATGACGGCCCGCACCTCCCTTGAACGCGTTCAAACCCATCTCGCGCGCCGACTCTACGCCCCGGATTGAACGCGTTCAAGTCCTGCTCCGGTGCAGGTCGCACGGCCTGCCCTGGTGCTCACGGCCGGGGCGGCGCACCCTGGAGGAGTAGCCGGACGAGAAGCGACCGTCGGAGGTGATCCGCCATGCAGACTCTTGTCGGTTGGCACATCGAGATGGAATTCCGCGAGGAAGGGGCGAGGACGACCGCCGCCGCCCTTCTGCGGCTGGGCGACGGGACGGAACTGCGCGCGCACGGCTCCGCCAGCCGTCACCCCTCCGACCCGGACCAGTTGCGGGTCGGCGAGGAGATCGCGGCGGCGCGGGCGCTCAGCGACCTCACCTCGCAGCTGCTCACCAAGGCCCACGGCGAGATCCAGGAGGTCAGTCCGGTCCCGACCCACCCGCTGACGTGACTCGGCCGGATGGTGCCGCGGGACCGGCCGGCCGTCGCGCGCGCATCCCGTTGATCTGCCCGCGCTGCGGCCGGGAGCAGCGGGTGGTGCCGGGCGGGCCCGGCCGGGCCGTCAAGGTGGTGCACGCCGGGACCGGGCGGGAGGCCTGCGAGCCCGGAGACCTCGCCCGCGCCCCGGACGACGGCGCGCCCTGAACGGCACGCCCCCGCGCCCCGACCCCCGAGCAGCAGCCCGCCCACGGCCCCGCCCACCCCGGACCGGGCCCCGGACGCGGGAGGGGCCGGCCCGACGGGTCCGCGTGCCCGCCCGGCCGGCCCCCGATCGGGCCGGGACCCCGCTCAGTTCGGACAGTACGTCGTCGGCACCTGCCACTCCGGCCCGATCAGCCGCTGCTCCAGCTCGTTGAGCGTGATCCTGATGCCGACCGTCCCCGCCAGCCCGAGCCGCATCCGGCTGCGGGCCAGGGCCAGGAACGCCGTCAGACCGTACTTGTTGATCAGCGAGGTGCGGTAGCGGGCGGTGTCGTCCGCGTCGCAGACGGCGGCGCGGGCCGGGAGCTGGCGTCCCGTCGGGCGTCCGTGCGCGTCGCACGGGCCGACCAGCACCTTGGGGTGTCGCCGGATCCGCTCCGCCTCACCGGAGTGGGCGGGCGTCCAGATGCCGAGGGCGGTACCGTCGGCGACCACCCAGATCTGCGAGCGGACCTGACGGCCGTCCTCGCCGTAGGTGGTGAGCAGGAGGTATCTGCTGTCGGCCAACTGGTCGGTACGGTCGTGCACGGTGTCCTCCCTCTCCGGTTCGGCGGGCGGGTGCGGACGGTCGCGGTCTCAGTGGCCGCGTCCGCCACTGCTCTCGTGGCGCTCGGTGACGGCGTGCTGGTCGGTGACGGCGTGCTGCTCGGAACTGGCACGGTGCGGGTCGGACCCGGACCGCCCGTCGTGCCCGTCCGGCCCGGAGGGACCGTGGTGCGCGGCTGCCCGGTGGAACTCCTCTGCGGTGGGCCCGGGGATCCGGGCGCCCCCGCCGTACAGCCCACGGGACAGCCTCGCACGGGCCCGGTCAAGCACCCCGGCCGGGTGGACCACTCCATTGTCGTCCACGGCGGCGGGCAGTTCGAGGGCGCGCGGCTGCTCGTGCGCGGTGAGCCGGTGCAGTTCGGCGGGTGCGAGCGGGGCGTGCACCTCCACGAACTCGCCGTGCGGCAGGCGCTTGACGACGCCGGTCTCGCGGCCGTGCAGCACCTTCTCGCGGTCCCGCCGCTGGAGCCCCAGGCACCAGCGCCTGGTGACGACGAAGACGGCCACCGGGACGACGAAGAATCCCACCCGGACGGCGTAGGTGATGGAGTTGAGCGACAGGTGCAGGTGGGTGGCGATGAGGTCGTTGCCGCCGCCGGCCAGCGTCACCAGGTAGAGCGAGATCCAGGCGGCGCCGAGCGCGGTGCGCACGGGGGCGTTGCGCGGGCGGTCGAGCAGGTGGCGTTCGCGCCTGTCGTCGGTGGCCCAGGCCTCCACGAACGGGTGGACGGCGATCGCGCCCAGCACGAGCGGGAAGAGCGAGAACGGGATCAGCACGCCGAGGTTGAGGGTGTGCCCCCACAGGCCGACCTCCCACCCCGGCATCACCCGGACGAGTCCCTCGGCGAAGCCCATGTACCAGTCGGGCTGGGCGTCCGTGGAGACCTGGTCCGGGCGGTACGGGCCGTACGCCCAGATCGGGTTGATCGTGGCGATCGCCGAGACGGCGGCGATCACGCCGAAGACCAGGAAGAAGAACCCGCCGGCCTTGGCCAGGTAGACCGGCATCAGCGGCATGCCGACGACGTTGCGCTCGGTCCGCCCGGGCCCGGCCCACTGGGTGTGCTTGTGGTGGAAGACCAGGATCAGGTGGGCGACCAGCAGGCCGAGCATGACCCCGGGGATCAGCAGCACGTGGATGGTGAAGAACCGCGGCACGATGTCGGTGCCCGGGAACTCGCCGCCGAACATGAACATCTGGACGTAGGTGCCGACCAGCGGGACGGCGAGGACCGCGCCCTCGACGAAGCGGAGGCCGGTCCCGGAGAGCAGGTCGTCGGGCAGCGAGTAGCCGAAGAAGCCGTCGAGCATGCCGAGGAAGAGCAGCAGGAATCCGAAGAGCCAGTTGATCTCGCGCGGCTTGCGGAACGCTCCGGTGAAGAAGACCCGCATCATGTGGACGAACATCGCGGCGATGAAGACGAGCGCCGCCCAGTGGTGGATCTGGCGGATCAGCAGACCGCCGCGCACCTCGAAGCTGATGTCGACGGTCGAGGCGTAGGCCCCGGACATCGGCACGCCCTTGAGCGGGACGTACGAGCCGTCGTAGACGACCTCGCCCATGGAGGGCTTGAAGAACAGGGTCAGCCAGACGCCGGTCAGGATGATGATCACAAAGGTGTACAGGCAGATCTCGCCCAGCATGAAGGACCAGTGGTCCGGGAAGATCTTGCGCAGGTTGGCCCTGGCCAGGGTGTAGATCCCCAGCCGGCCGTCGGCCCAGTCGGCGGCGCGTTGTCCGCGTCCGCCGGCGGTGCTCTGATTCCGGGTCATGTCCACGCACCTCGGTCGAAGTGAAGCGGGGAGCTATCCCCGTTTCTGGGCTCGACCAGAATAACCGGGGACTCTTCCCCATTTCCACGGCGGGGGTGCCCGGAGACGGCGAACGGCCCGCCCGGTGCCGTGAAGACACCGGGCGGGCCGCAGCGCACCGTCGCGTACCCCGCGAGGGTCAGTGCACGAGCACCGGCACCTCGTTGGCGTCCGCCGCGCCCGTGCCCTCGCCCGCGCCGCCGGAGCCGGGGCGGCCGGCGTTGATCAGCACGAAGGCGATCGCGGCGGCCAGCACCAGGATCCCGAAGGACCACCAGATCGCGGTCGAGAAGCCCTCGACCATGCCCTGGAACTGCACCGCCCTGGCGGCGGCCGGGCTGGTCGCGGCGCCCGCGTGGGCCGCCAGCCAGGTGGTGGTGGCGCTCGCCGCGATGGTGTTCAGCAGTGCGGTGCCGATGGCGCCGCCGACCTGCTGCGAGGTGTTGACCATGGCCGACGCCACACCGGCGTCGCGCGGCTCGACGCCGTGCGTGGCCAGGCTCATGGCCGGCATGAACGCGGTGCCCATGCCGAGGCCCATCAGGACCAGGCCGGGCAGGATCAGCGCCGGGTAGGAGGTGTCCAGGTCGATCTGGGTCAGCATGAGCATGCCGATCGAGGCGACCAGGAAGCCGGGGGCCATCAGGTACCGCGCCGGGACGCGGGTCATCAGCCGGGCGCCGATCTGGGTCGAGCCGGTGATCATGCCCGCCACCATCGGCAGGAAGGCCACGCCGGTCAGGACCGGGCTGTAGTCGAGCACGATCTGCAGGTAGTAGGTCAGGAACAGGAAGAGACCGAACATGCCGATCACGGCCAGGCCCAGCGACAGGTAGACCCCGCCGCGGTTGCGGTCCAGCACGACGCGCAGCGGCAGCAGCGGCGCCTTGACCTTCTGCTCGACCAGGGCGAACGCTCCCAGCAGCACGGCGGCGGCGACGAACAGGCCGATGGTCACGCCCGAGCCCCAGCCGTCCGACTCGGCGCGGGTGAAGCCGTAGACCAGGGCGACCAGGCCGGTGGTGACCAGCAGGACGCCGGGGACGTCGAGCTTGTTGCGGTTGCGGCCCTCGGCGGGCTCGCGGATCACCATGACCGCGCCCACGGCGGCGACCACGGCGAACGGGATGTTGACGAAGAAGGTCCAGCGCCAGTTCATGTACTCGGTGAGCAGGCCGCCGAGGATCAGGCCGATCGCGCCGCCACCGCCGGCGATCGCGCCGTAGATGCCGAACGCCTTGGCGCGCTCCTTGGCCTCGGTGAACATGACGGCCAGCAGGGAGAGCGCGGCCGGCGCCAGCAGTGCGCCGAAGACGCCCTGGAGGGCGCGGGCGCCGAGCAGCATCGCGGTGTTGGCGGCGGCGCCGCCCAGGGCGGAGGCCAGCGCGAAGCCGGTCAGGCCGACGATGAAGGTCCGCTTGCGCCCCCACAGGTCGGCCACCCGGCCGCCGAAGAGCAGCAGACCGCCGAAGGCGAGCGCGTACGCGGTGATCACCCACTGGCGGTTGCCGTCGGTGATGCCGAGGTCCTTCTGGGCGGAGGGCAGCGCGATGTTCACGATGGTGGCGTCGAGGACGACCATCAGCTGCGCCAGGCCGATGAATATCAGGGCCTTCCAGCGCCTCGGATCGGGCTGGGTGGCGGGCAGGGCGTCGGTTCGTGGCATGGGGGTACTCAATTCACGGTGCGGATGGGTGCGGAAAGGTGCGGAACGGCACACGAAGGGTGCGGAAGCCGTGGGAGCGCGCGGGCACGGCACGGCACGCGGCGGTCACTCGTCGCCGTCCCGCGGTGCGCGGTGGCGGAGGGGCGCCGCGCGGCCGGGCCGGCGCGCGTCGGGGCGCGCCGTGCGGCCGGCGCTACGGATCAGTGGTCGCTGTGGAAGTCCTCGAAGGTCGCGGGGCGGCCGGGCAGGAGGGAACGGGCGGGTGCCCGCATGCCGTCCAGGAACAGTTGCAGGTGCCGGTGGACGAAATCCCCCATGACGTGGCACGAGGTGCCCGGCAGCGGGCGGGTGAGCTGGCTGATGGCGATGAACAGGTCGCCGTGGTCGACGTCGGGCCGGAGTTCGCCCGCCGCCTTCGCCCGGTCCAGGAGTCCGCCGACGACACCGAGCAGCCGCTCGCGGGCCTCGACCAGATCGGGGTCGTGCAGATCGATCCGGTCGGTGAGCATCGGGCAGAGTGCGCCGAGTTTCTCGTCGACCGTCTCGTGCGCGAACCGCTCCAGGGCGTCGAACGGGCCGACGACCTCGGTGGCCGCCCGCTCGGCGATCGCCACGACGCGGTTCTTGACGTGCAGCGCCACCTCGCGGATCAGCGCCACCCTGGTGGGGAAGTTCCGGTAGAGCGTAGCGTTTCCGACGCCCGCCCGCTTCGCGATTTCGTCCAGGGGCGCGTCCGCGCCGTGCTCGACGAGCGCGTCCCGGGCCGCCAGGAGGATCCGCTCGCGGTTGCGGCTCGCGTCCGCACGCAGTCTGGGCGTGCGGACCGGCCCCGCTTCGCGGGCCGTCCGGTGGGCGACGGTGGTCACGGGTCTGCTCCTCCCGGGAAAACGGCTTCCGGGGAGTCACTCCCCGCTTAGTCCTACGAAGGGCTAAACGGGGAATCGCTCCCCGGAAATTTCGTACCCGGACGTGACCTGCGTCACATGGCTCCGACGGTTCCGCCGGGGCCCGCCGCGCCCGCCGCGGCGACCGGCCGGCGCAGCGGGATCTCGAAGTGGACGGTGGCCACGCCGGGGCCGTGCTCGCCGGTCGGCCGGGCGTCGTAGACCTCCTCGGCGAGGCTGCGCCAGAACGGCTCGGCCCCGGCGATCTCCGTGTTGGTGTGCAGGTAGAGCCGCCGGTAGCCGCCCTCCCCGGCGGCGAACTCGCGGGCCCGGTGGACCAGCTCGCGGGCCAGTCCGTGCCGGCGGTGCTCGGCCCGGACGTAGACCCGGACCAGCTGGGCGGTCGTCCCGGACGGGTAGCGCTCGGCGATCTCGCGCGGGTGCGGCGGGTGGAGCGGTCCGGCGGAGTGCAGGGCGGTGGTGGCGACCACCTCGCCGTCGTGCACGGCGACCAGCAGGGCGTGCCGGGGGTGGTCCAGGTAGTGGCTCTGGAGGTCCACGACGTCGGCGTGCCAGTCGGGCACGTAGCCGTAGCCGAACTCCCGGTAGAACGTGTCCAGGATCAGCCGGCGCGCTCCGGGCACGTCCTGCGGGAGCGCATGGCGGACGACATAGGGGAAATGACGGTTCATCAGACGGCTCCGGCAGGGCTGCGGCGGGGCGGGTGAGGGCCAGAGTACATGAAAATCAATTTCATCTGATGCCCCGGCGGATGTCTCGGCCGGGCGTGTTGAAAATGAAAACGAATCCCGTTACGGTCCTGCCTGTTCGCCGTGTCGGACGTACCGGCCGGGTCCGCCGCCGGCGTGTCCGCCGCGTCCGCCGTGCCGTCGTGTCCGTCGAAAGGGAGAGTCGTGGCGCATCTGCTGGTGATCGAGAGCTGGGTCGGCTCCATGAGCAGGTTGCTGCCCCGGGCGCTGGGGGAGGGCGGCCACCGCTTCACCTTCCTCACCCGCGACCTGCACCACTACCTGCGGGCCACCACCCCCGCCGACGGCCCGCACCCGCTGCTCGCCGCCGAGAACATCCTCACCGCCGACACCAACGACCCGGACGCGCTGCTCCCGTTCGCCGAACGGCTGCACGGGCTGCTCGGCTTCGACGGCGTGCTCTCCTCCTGCGACTACTACCTGCCGCAGGTCGCCAGGGTGGCCCACCGGCTCGGCCTGCCCGGGCCCGCGCCCGCGGCGGTCACCGACGCCTGCCGCAAGGACCTCACCCGCCGGCGGCTCGCCGAGGCCGGTGTCGGCGGGCCCGCGTACGCGCTCTGTACCGACCGGGCGCAGGCCTGTGCCGCCGCCCGGGAGATCGGCTACCCGCTGGTCGTCAAGCCGGTCGACCTGTGCGCCGGGATGTTCGTCACCGAGGTCCGCGACGAGGGCGGACTCCTCGCGGCGATGCGAGCGCTGGACGCCTTCCCGGTCAACGCGCGCGGCCAGCGGCGGGAGACGGCGGTGCTGCTGGAGGAACTGCTCACCGGGCCCGAGGTCAGCGTCGAGACGGTCTCCGCGGACGGCGTCGCGCACGTCGTCGGGATCACCGACAAGAGCGTCGGCGGCGCGCCCGCCTTCGTCGAGACCGGCCACATGTTCCCCGCGGCCCTGGACCCGGCCGAGGCCGCGGCCGCCGCCGGCACGGCCGTCGCCGCGCTCACCGCGCTGGGGCTCGACCAGGTCGTCGCGCACACCGAGATCAAGCTCACCCCCGCCGGGCCGCGCGTGGTCGAGGTCAACCCCCGGCCGGCCGGGAACCGGATCACCGAGCTGGTCCGGCGGGTCACCGGGGTCGACCTGGCCGCCGCCGCCGTCGACGTCGCCCTCGGCCGTCGGCCCGACCTCACCGTGCACCCGACCGGGGTCGCCAGCGCCGCGATCGCCTTCCTCGTGCCCGGGGACGGGCAGGCGGGGCTGCTGGACGGCTTCGACGGCGAGGAGGACGTCCGGAACGACCCCGCGGTGGTCGAACTCGGCCTCGCCGGGGCCGGGCGCGCCGTGCGGCCGGCCACCAGCAACAACGAGTACCTCGGGCACGTGATGACCGCCGACACCGGCGGGGCCGGGGCGCGCCGCACGGCCGAGCGGCTGCTCGCCGGGCTCACCCCCCGCTTCGCCGGCGCCGACCGGGTCGCCGGGCCGGCCGCACCGGTTGCGCCCGCCGGGCCCACCGTGCCGGTCGCGCCGGCCGTTCCGGCCGCCGGGCGTGCCGCGGAGTCCGTGGCCGGATCCACGGCGGTGCCGGCGTGAGCGCCGCCGCGACCCGGAGTGCCACGGCCCCGGGAGCCCGGACCCCGGGCCCGATCCCGGGCCCGACCCCGGGCACCGGGACCGCCGCCGGTCCCGTGCTCGACCTGATCACCGGGCGGGCCCGTACGGGGGCGTACGGGCCCGACCCGGCCTCCCTGCGGATCGCCCTCGCCTTCACCACCGCCCAGGCCGTCCGGCACGGCGGCCGGACCCGCGGCTACCGCAACGAGGTGCTCAGCCTCCGGCTCGGCGCCGCCGTCGGCTCCTGCGCCGTCGAGCCCGGCGAGCTGCCCGACGACACCCTCACCGACTGCGTCGGCGCCACCGTCGACGAGCTGCTCGACCACCCGCGCACCGCCGTCCGGGTCGCCGCACTCGACGCCTACCTCGGCCACTGCCGGCCGCACGGACCGGCCCGGGGCGCCCGGGCGGTCGCCCTGCCGGCCGGCACCTCGCTGGCGAAGTCCCGCGCCCGCGCCGCCGCCGTGGTCCGGCTGCTGCCGCTCGCCGCCGTCCGCCGGGTCCTGGTCGTCGGAGTCGTCAACTCCCTCCTGGAACAGCTCCGTTCGCACGGCGTCGACTACCTCGCGTGCGACCTCAAGGGCGGCACCACCGAATGGGACGAGCCGGTGCACGCCGACGCCCTCGCCCGGCTCGCCGACTGCGACGCGATCCTCGCCTCCGGCATGACCCTCGGCAACGGCTCCCTCGACCCGCTGCTCGCCCACGCCCGCGCCACCGGCAAGCCCCTGGTGCTCTTCGCGCAGACCGCGAGCGCCGTGCTGCCGTGCCTGCTCGGCGACGGCGTGACCGGCGTCAGTGCCGAGCCCTACCCCTTCTTCTGGCTCGACGGCGGGCCCACCGTCCTCCACCAGTACGGGGGTGCGGCCCGGTGACCGCCCTGCTCGATCCCGGCGCGGCGCTCGGCAATCCGGACCTGCTGCCGCTGCTCGGCCGCACCCCGCTGGCCCGGATCACCACCCCGCTGCCCCATCCGCACCCCGGCTTCTGGGCCAAGCTGGAGGGGCTGAGCGCCGGTGGCATGAAGGCCCGCTCGGCCGTCGCCATGCTCCGCGGCGCCCACGCACGCGGCGAACTCCGGCCCGGCGCGACGGTGGTGGAGTCCACCTCGGGCACCATGGGCATCGGTCTGGCCTTCGCCGGTCAGGCCCTCGGCCACCCCGTCGTCCTGGTCGGCGACAGCGAACTCGAACCGTCCATGCGCCAGTTGCTGCGCTCCTACGGGGCCGGGCTGGAGCTGGTCGAGCAGCCGGCCCGGCACGGCGGCTGGCAGGCCGCCCGGCTCGACCGGCTGCGCTCGGTGCTCGACCGGCTGCCCGACGCCTACTGGCCCGACCAGTACAACAACCCCGACAACGCGGCCGGTTACCGGGCGATGGCCCAGGAGATCACCGCCGACCTCGACCACCTCGACGTGCTGGTCTGCAGCGTCGGTACCGGCGGGCACAGCGCCGGGCTGGCCGAGGCGCTGCGCCGCCGCTGGCCCCGGCTGCGGATCATCGGCGTCGACTCGGTCGGCTCCACCATCTTCGGCCAGCCCGCCCGGCCCCGGCTGATGCGCGGCCTGGGCAGCTCCATCCACCCGCGCAACGTCGCCCGCCAGGCCTTCGACGAGGTGCACTGGGTCGGCCCGGCCGAGGCGGTCGACGCCTGCCGGCGGCTGGCCCGGGGCGCGTTCGTCAGCGGCGGCTGGTCCACCGGCGCGGTCGCCCTGGTGGCGGCCTGGGCGGCCCGGGTCCACCCGGGAGCGGCCGTCGCCACGGTCTTCCCCGACGGCCCGCACCGCTACCTCGGCACGGTGTACGACGACGCGTTCTGCCGCCGGCACGGCCTGGACGCCGAGCGCGCCGCGCCCCGTCCGATCGAGATCCCGCACCCGGCGGCCGTCGAGGTCACCGGCTGGGCCCGCTGCCGCACCGCCCGCCCGGTGCCCGCGGCCGTTCCCGCCGCCGTCCCGCTGGGCGCGCCCGCGTACGCGGAGGGGGACCGATGAGCCTCGGTGTCCGCACCGTGCGGCGGCGCCCGGCCGTGCCCCGCGCGGCCGGAACCGCCCCCGGGACGGCGGCCGGGCCCGCGGCCCGGTCCTGCTGCCGCCCCGCCGCGACCCGGGCTTCCCCCGCCCCGGCGCCCGTCGCGGCCCCCGTTCCGCGCGCGTCCCCCGCCGCGGCCCCCGTACCCGCCCCCACCCGTACCGAGGAGGGCCGATGAGGCTCGACGTCCGCACCGTCCGGCTCCGGCTGGCGGCTCCGCTGCGCATCTCCCGCTCGGTGACCACCGAACGCGACGCCGTCCGGCTCGCCCTCTCCCACGGCGGGCTGACCGGTCACGGCGAGGCGGTCAGCAGCGTCTACCTGGGTCTGCCCACCGACCGGATCCACCGCGAACTCCGCACCCTGCGACCCGCGCTGGAGCGGTTCCCGGACCCGGAACAGGCGCTCGCCGACCTCCGGGCCGGCGCGGCCCCGTTCGCCCCGCCCCCGGCCGGGCCGCCGGCCGGAGTACTGGCCGCCGTCGAGGCCGCCCTGCTCGACCTGGTCGGCAAGCGGGCCGGCGAACCCGTCCACCGCCTCCTCGGCCGCGCCGACCCGGTCGCCGCCGCCACCGCCCGCACCATCGGCATCGACCCGCCCGCCCGCGCCGCCGTCCAGGCCGCCCGGCTCGCCGACGCCGGATTCACCGTGCTCAAGGTCAAGGCCGGCGCCCCCGACCCGGGCCTCGACCTGGCCCGCGTCCAGGCGGTCCGCGAGGCCGCCCCGGACGCCCGGCTGCTGCTCGACCCCAACGGCGCCTGGACCCCCGCCCAGGCCCTCGAACTGCTGCCCGCCTTCGCGGCCATCGGGGTCGAGGCCGTCGAGCAGCCGATCGCCCCGGGCCGTCCCGACGAGCTCGCCGCCGTCGCCGAACGCTCGCCCGTCCCGGTGATCGCCGACGAGGACGCCGTCGACTACGAGGACGCCTGCCGGCTCGCCGGCCGGGTGCACGGCGTCAACCTCAAGCTCGCCAAGTGCGGCGGCGTGCACCAGGTGCTGCGCATCGCCGAGGCGCTGCGCGGCAGCGGCACCGAGCTGATGCTCGGCTGCCTGGCGGCCAGCTCGCTCGGCATCGCGCCCGCCGTCCACCTCGCCGACCGGGCCCGCTGGCTCGACCTCGACGGCCACCTGCTGCTCGCCCACGACCCCTGGCAGGGCATCGGCGGTGCGGACGGCACCGTCCGCACCCCCGACCGGGCCGGCCTCGGCGTGCTGCCCGCCCCCGGGCCGGCCGGGGCGGCCGGGGAGGAGCGGCCGGAGCCGCTCGCCGGAGCCGCGGCCGGACCGTTCCCCGGGGCCCGCGCGGACCACCGCGCCCAGCCGCCCGCCCAGCCGCACCCCGAACCGTTCGTCGAGCCCTTCGACCAGTGCCGCCCGGTGGCCGGCCGGTGACGATACTGCGCGCCGTACGGACCTTCCCGCTGCCCGTACGGCTCCTGCTGGTCAACCAGCTCGGCGTCAACACCGGCTTCTACCTGCTCATCCCGTACCTGGCCGGTCACCTCGGCCACGACCTGGGCCTGTCCGCGCTCGCCGTCGGCACCGTGCTCGGCCTGCGCAACCTCAGCCAGCAGGGCCTGTTCATCCTCGGCGGCTCGGCCGCCGACCGGCTCGGCGCACGCCGCGTGATCATCGCCGGCTGCGCGCTGCGCAGCGTCGGCTTCGGGCTCTTCGCGCTCGGCGACACCCTCGGCATCCTGCTCGCCGCGTCCGCGCTCAGCGGACTGGCCGGCGCGCTGTTCAACCCGGCCGTGCGCACCTACGTCGCGCACGAGGCCGCCGACCGCAAGGCCGAGGCGTTCGCGCTGTTCTCGGTGTTCGCGACCACCGGCGCGCTGGCCGGTCCGCTGATCGGCACCGTCCTGCTGCTGGTCGACTTCCGGGCCGCCGCGCTCACCGCCGCCGGCATCTTCGCCGTGCTCACCGTGGCCCAGGCCTGTGCGCTCCCCGAGAGCGCCACCCCGCCCGCGCCCCCGCGCGGTGTGCTCGCCGACTGGCGCGAGGTCGCCGCGGACCGGCGCTTCCTGGCGTTCTCGCTGGGCATGGTCGGCCTGTTCGGCATGGAGAGCCAGCTCTACCTGCTGCTGCCCGACGCCGCCCGGCGCGCCACCGGCTGGGAGGGCGCCGTCAGCCTGGTCTTCCTGACCAGCACCCTCGCCAACCTGACCCTGCAACTGCGCATCACCACCCGGCTGCAGCGGCACGGCCCGCCCTCGCGCTGGATCCCGGCCGGGCTCGCCGTCGCCGCCACCGGCTTCCTGCTGCCGCTCGCCGCGCCGGGCCTGCCCGGCGTGCTCGGGGGAGTCCTGCTGCTCCAGCTGGGGCTGATGACCGCGCAGCCGTTCGTGCTCGCGCTGATCCCGGCGTTCGGCCGCGACGGCCTCACCGGCACCTACTACGGCCTGTACTACGTGGTCTCCGGCTTCGCCGCGGCGATCGGCAACACCCTGGTCGGCCGCGCCATGGACAGCACCGCCACCGCGCCCTGGCTGCTCTGCGCCGCCCTCGGCCTGGCCTCCGCCACCGCGCTCGCCCGGCTGCACCGCACCGGACGGCTCCCCGCCCCCGCCCGCCCGCTCCCCACCGAGGCCCGATGAACCAGCAACCGGCGGCCCCCGCCGCCTCCGCCGCCCACCGGAACCTGCTCACCGACCACCCGGAGCTCTACGAACTCCGCTTCCCCGACCCGGGGTTCACCGCCGCCCGGTGGGCCGAGTCGGTGCTCCGCGAGCACGGTGCCGGGCCCGATCTCCTCGACCTCGGCTGCGGCACCGGCCGCGACGCCGGCTGGCTGCACCGCGCGGCCGGGTACACCGTCACCGGCCTGGACACCTCCCCGGCCATGGTCGAGTACGCCCGCGAGCACCACCCCGGACCGGCCTACCACGTCGCTGACATGCGGACTTTCGAGCTACCCGAACGGTTCGACGCCGCACTCTGCCTGGACAGCGCGCTGCTCTACTGCCACACTAACGCGCACCTCGACGCCTTCTTCGGCCGCCTCCTCCGGCACCTGCGCCCCGGTGGCCTGCTGATCGCCGAACTCCGCAACGGCGCCTTCTTCCTCGGTCGCACCGAACTCCTCGACGTCCCCCGACTCGACAGCGTCACCCACGACGGCGTCACCCACACCTCGCGGACCGTGCTGCGGATCGACCGCGCCGCGCAGCTCCTGCGCCGCACCCGCAGCTGGGCCAGCGACGACGGCGGCCCACCGGTGGAGCAGCACTCCGCCTGGCGGCTGCTCTTCCCCCAGGAACTGCGCCACCTGCTCGCCGTCCACGGCTTCACCGTCCTCGCCCTCCACGACGGACCCGGCCCGCGCACCGAACCGCGCTGGACCGACGGCGACCGGCCCGCCGAAACCGCCGATACCGCCGACACCGCCGACACCGCCGACGGCGACCGCCTGCACCTGGTCGCCCGGCTCGACTCCCGCGCCCGAAAGAGAAGTTGACACTTGATACCTGCTCCGCTCGCCCGCCGTACCCTGCTCACCGCCTCCGCCGCCGGATCGGCCCTCACCCTGCTCTCCTGCTCCCCGGGCCGGTCCGGCCCCGCCCCCTCCGCGGGCCCCGACGCCACCCCCCGGCGCGGCGGCCGGCTGCGCGCCCTGTTCGCGGGCGGCGGTGCCAACGAGACCCTCGACCCGCACCAGGTCAACCTGTTCGCCGACGCCGCGCGCGCCAAGGCGCTCTACGACAAGCTCGCCGACAGCGGCCCCGACCTCGCCGCCGTCCCGCGCCTGGCCACCGGCTGGGAGCCCGGCCCCGGTCTCGACGTCTGGACCGTCCGGCTGCGCGAGGCGGCCTTCCACGACGGCCGCCCGGTCACCGCCGCCGACGTGCTCCACAGCTACCGGCGGATCGCCGACCCCAAGCGCGCCTTCCGGGCCCGGGCCTCGCTCGAACCGATCGACCTCGCCGCCAGCCGGGCCGTCGACCCGCGCACCGTCGAGTTCCGGCTCAAGCGCCCGTACGCCGAATTCCCCAACGTCCTGGCCGCGTTCGGCGCCTACATCGTCCCGGACGGCACCGACGAGTTCCAGCGGCCGGTCGGTTCCGGCCCGTTCGCCTTCGTCGGCTTCCGGCCCGGCGTCTCACTGCTGCTGCGGCGCTTCGACGGCTACTGGGACGGTGCGCCGCACCTCGAAGAGCTGGAGATCCTCGCCGCCGCCGAGGAGTCCGCCCGCGCCAACGCCCTGCTCGCCGGACAGGCCGAGTACGCCCACGAGCTGACCCCCGCCACCGCCCGCACCCACGAGTCCGGCGGGCGGATCGGCATCGTCCGGCTGCGCAACAGCGCCATGCAGGGCTTCGTCATGAAGACCGACCGGCCGCCCTTCGACGACGTCCGCGTCCGCCAGGCGTTCTTCCACCTCGTCGACCGGCGCGAACTCGTCGACGGCGCGCTGTCCGGCGCCGGGGAGATCGGCAACGACCTGTTCGGCAAGGGCAGCCAGTACTACCCGGCCGGCCTGCCGCAGCGCACCCGCGACCTCGACCGGGCCCGGGCGCTGCTGCGCGAGGCCGGCGCCGAGGGCCTGCGGGTCACCCTCGACACCTCGCCGGTCGCGGCAGGCCTGGTCGAGGCGGCGGGCATCCTCAAGGAGCAGGCCGCCGCGGCCGGAGTCACCGTGGAGGTGCGGGTCGGCAGCAAGGACACCTACTGGAAGGACATCCTGGACGGCGGCACGCTCGCCTCCTTCCGCTCCGGCGCGATGCCCATCGAGTCCCACATCTCCCAGCGGCTGCTCTCCAACTCCACCACCAACGCCACCCATTGGCGCCGCCCCGACTTCGACGACCTGTACACCCAGGCCCAGGCCACCGCCGACCCCGCCGCCCGCACCGCCCTCTACGAGCGGATGCAGCGCCGGCTCTTCGAGGAGGGCGGCCTGCTGGTCTGGGGGTTCGCCGACTGGATCGTCGGCCACGCCCCGCGGCTGCGCGGGGTGGCCGCCGACGCCCCGGCCAACACCCTCGACTGGGCCAGGTTCGACAAGGTCTGGCTGGCATGACGACGCCGCTGCGCGGCTGGGCCCGGCGCCGGCTGCTGCTCGGCGCCGGGCAGATCGCGGCCGTCCCGGTCCTCGTCTTCGTCCTCACCGAGGCGCTCCCCGGCGACGCCGCCGTCACCCTCGCGGGCGACGCCCCCGATCCGGCGCGGATCGCCGCGATCCGCACGGCACTGCGGCTGGACCGCCCGGCACCGGAGCGGTTCGCCCACTGGGCGGGCGAACTGGCCCACGGCGAGCTGGGACGCTCGCTCGTCAGCGGCCGCCCGGTCGCCGACCACCTCGCCGACGGCCTCGCCCCGACCCTGCTGCTCGCCTCCCTCACGCTCGCCCTGCTCGTCCCGGCGGCGGTCGGCCTCGGTCTGCTCGCCGCGCGCCGTGAGGGCGGCATCCTCGACCGGGCCATCAGCACGGTCACCCTCGGGGTGTACGCGGTACCGGAGTTCGCGCTCGGTGTGCTGCTCACGGCGGTCTTCGCGCTCCGCCTCGGCTGGCTCCCGCCGACCGCCGTCGGCGGGCTCGACCGGCAGCCCGCGGCGCTGGTGCTGCCGGTGGCCGTCCTGCTGGCCCGCCCGGTCTGCTCGACCGCCCGCCTGGTCCGGGCCGGCCTGGTCGACGCGATGGCGGCCCCGTACGCCGTCCACGCGCTGCGGTGCGGGGTCCCGCCCACCAGGGTCCGGCTGACGCACGCCCTGCCGAACGCCCTGGCCCCGGCCGTCCAGCACCTCGCCCGCACGGCCGACTGGCTGCTCTGCGGGGTGATCGTGGCCGAGGCGCTGTTCGTCGTCCCGGGGCTGGGCACGGTCCTGCTGGACGCGGTCGCCGCCCGCGACGTCCCGGTGGTGCAGGCGCTGGCGGTCCTGTTCGGCACCGTCACCGTCCTGCTGAACCTCACCGCCGACCTCGCCGCCCGCCGCCTCGCCCCCCGAACGGAGGTCACCGTATGACCCCGCCCCACGCCCACCGGGCCCCCGGTGCCCCGGCCCGCGCTGCCCGGGCGCCCCGGGTGGCCGTCGCCCCGTCGGCCGCCCGGAACCGGCCCGCTCCGCCATCGGCCGCCGGCGGCCCGGCCGTCCCCGTCGGCGGCCCGGTCGCCGGCGCACCGCGGCACGGCGGTGGCCCCGCTCCCGCTCCCGGGCACCGGGCCACCGCGGTGCGGCGGTGCGCCGGGAACGCCACCGGCGGTGGAGCGGGCACCCCGGGCGGCGCCGGGTCCGCGCCCGGGGCCGCTCCGGCCGGCGCCGGGTTCGAGTGCGGGGTCGGCCGGGCCCTCGCACGGCGCTGCCGCTGGCTGGCCCGCCGCTCGGCGGCGTGGGCCGGGCGCGGCGTCGCACGGCGTCGCGGGGAGGAGCGGTGAGACGGTACGCCCTCGGGCTCGCGCTGGTCGCCGTGCCGTTGCTGCTCGCGCTGTTCGGCCCGCTGGTCGCGGGGGAGCCCGGCCCGCGCGGGGTGTCGTTCACGCCCGGCGGCGGGCACTGGCTGGGCACCGACTTCACCGGGCGGGACGTCTGGCGGCAGATCCTGCTCGGCGGGCGGTCGGTGGTGCTCGTCGCCGTCACCGCGACCGTGCTCGCCTACGCGCTGGCGCTGCCACTCGCCCTGGCCGCCGCGCTGACCGGTCGGGCCTGGCTGGAGGAACTGCTGCTGCGGCCGCTGGACGTGCTGATCGCCGTACCGGCCCTGCTGCTCGTCCTGCTGGTCGCCACCGCGCTGGAGCCGGGACCGGCCGGACTGGCCGTGCTGGTCGGGGTCGCCGCGGTGCCGGACGTCACCAGGGTGGTGCACGCGGCGGCGGTGGCGGCGGCGTCCCGGCCGGTGGTCGAGGCGCTGCGGCTGCACGGCGAGTCCTGGTGGCGGATCGCGTTCGGGCAGGTGGCCCGGACGATCCGCCGCACCCTCGCCGCCGACGCCGGCACCCGGCTGGTCGGCGCGCTGTACCTGGTGGCGACGGCGGCCTTCCTCGGGGTCGGGGTGCAGCCGGACGCGGCCGACTGGGCGGTGATGGTCGACCGCAACCGGCCGGGACTCTTCCTCCAGCCGTGGGCGGTGGTGGTTCCCGCGCTGCTCGTCGCCGGCCTGTCCACCGGCACCAACCTGCTGTTCGACGCCGCTCAGTACCGGCCCGGGGCGTCCGGGCGGTTCCGGGTGCCGGGGCGGTCCGGGGCGTCCCGGGCTTCCGGCGCGCTCCGACGAGGGGAGAAGGTGTGACCGGGGACGATCTCGCGACCGTGGACTCGCTGCGGGTGTCCGTCGGCGCGCGGGTGCTGGTGGACGGGGTCTCGCTGCGGGTGCGCCCCGGCCGGGTCACGGCCCTGGTCGGACCGTCCGGCAGCGGCAAGACCACCACCGCGCTGGCCCTGCTCGGCGCCTGTCCGGACGGCGCGCGGGTGTCGGGCACGGTGACCGTCGGCGGGGCCGCCCCCTCCACCGGGCCCGGCGCCCCGGTCGGTTACGTGCCGCAGCACCCCGGCGCGGTGCTCAACCCGGCCCGCCGGGTGGGCGTCCTGCTGCGCGACCTCGCCCGGGTGCACGGCGGCGGCCCGGAGGCCGTCCGGCAGGCCCTGCTGGACGCCGAACTCGACGACGTGGAAGGGGTGTTGCGGCGCTTCCCGCACCAGCTCTCCGGGGGGCAGCAGCAGCGCGTGGTACTCGCCCAGGCGTTGCTCACCGGAGCCCGGGTGATCGTCGCGGACGAGCCCACCACCGGGCAGGACCCGGCCACCACCCGCCGGCTCGCGGCCCTGCTCGGCCGGCTCGTCGCACGCGGCACCGGGCTCCTGCTGCTCAGCCACGACCTCGCCCTGGTGCGGGGACTGGCCGACGAGGTGGTGGTGCTGGCGGACGGCCGCGCGGTGCGGACCGGCCCGCCGGGCGAGGTGCTCGGCGAGCCGGAGGCTCCGCCGGTGTTCCGCGCGTCGTCCGCCGGGACCGCCGCCCCCTCGGCACCGGTCCGCCTCGACGTCGGCGGCCTCACCGCGCGCCACCCCGGCGGCGCGGCGGTGCTGCGCGAGGTCGCGCTGACGCTCCGGGCGGGGGAGTGCCTCGCCCTGGTCGGCCGCTCGGGCAGCGGCAAGACGACCCTGGGCCGCTGCCTGGCCGGCCTCCACCCCCGGCACGAGGGCACCGTCACGCTGGACGGCAGGCCGCTGCCGCGCAGCGTCCGGCGGCGCGGGCGCCGGGAGCTGGCGGCCGTCCAGTACGTGTTCCAGGACGCCCGGGCGGCGTTCGCCGACCACCGCCCGGTGCTCGACCAGGTGGCCCGGGCGGCGGTCCGGCTCCGCGGCCTCACCCCGGCGGCGGCCACGGGCGAGGCGCGCGAACTGCTCGCCGGGCTCGGCCTCGACCCGGCCAAGGCGTCCCGCCCGCCCGGCGGGCTCTCCGGCGGCGAGCTCCAGCGGGCCGCACTGGCACGGGCGTTGATCGTCGGACCGGCGGTGCTGGTGTGCGACGAGATCACCTCGGGGCTGGACGCCGCGAGCCGGTCGGCGATCCTCGCGCACCTCGCCGACCGGCGGGACCGCGCCGGCCTCGCGCTGCTGTTCATCTCCCACGACCCGACAGCCGTCTCCGCCCTGGCGGACACGGTGCTCACCCTCGCCGACGGCCGCCCGCAACCGGCCGTCCCGGCCCCGGTGACCGGATGACGGGGGACGGCCAGCGAGCGCCGCGGCCGTCCCCCGTCCCGGGGCGCTCGCCGCGCCCCGGACGTCCTGGGCCCGGCCCCGGCCGCCTCCCGGCGCGGCGAAGGTCCGCCGGGAACCGGCGGCCTCCCGGCCTCCCGGCCCGCGGTGGTGGCGGGGGCGTGCCGTCGGCCGCGCACGCCCCGTGTCCCTGCCCGTCCGCCGCACCGCCACCGCGGCCTCACGAGACCCCCACCCCGACACCGCGATGCCCCCACCCCGGCACCGCGCGCTGATCCGACACGAAATGTCGGACACGCCCTAGGCTGAACCCGCCCGGACGGCCGGACGGCCGTGGGAGTCGGGAGGGGCCCGGCGGCCGGGGTCTCGGAGGTGGTGCTCGATGGGCAGCGAGGAACCGACGGCCGAGGTGCGCTGCGTGGCGGCCGTTCCGTGCTGGGTGAGCCTGATGGCGCGCGACCTCGACGCCGCCAAGTCCTTCTACGGGCCTTTGCTGGGCTGGGAGTTCGAGCCGGGACCGGACCGCTTCGGCCCCTACGTGCACGCCGTGACCGGCGGCGAGGCGGTGGCCGGGCTGGGCGTGGCGAGCGGGGGCTGGGACATGCCGGTCGCCTGGACCAGCTACTTCGGCACGGAGAGCGCGGACGCCGCCGCCGACGCGGTCCGTGAGCGCGGGGCGACGCTCGCGGTCGGCCCGCTCTCCTTCGACGCGGGCCGGGTGGCCTTCGCCGCGGACCAGGTGGGCGCGGTGTTCGGCATCTGGGAGGGACCGCTGGGCCGCGCCCGGCGGCTCGACCTCCCGGGGGCGCCGGTCTGGATCGAGCTGCGGACCCCGGACCCGTTCGCGGCGGCGCTCTTCTACGGTGAGGTGTTCCGCTGGGACGGCCGGGACCCGGAGCGGTTCGAGGTCCGCTGGGAGCACGACCGGGTGGTGCTGCGGGCGGAGGGGCACAGCGTCGCCGCGCTGGCCAGGGACCAGGCGTCCGGTCAGGCGGGGACGCCCCCGCACTGGGAGGTGTCGTTCGCGGTGCCGGACACCGACGCCGCGCTGACCAGGGCGGAGGAGCTCGGCGGCAGCGCGCTCGGCCCGGCCTTCGACTCGCCGTACGGGCGGGTGGCCCGGCTCCGGGACCCGGAGGGCGGCCGGTTCGCGGTGATCAGCACCAAGCCGTGACCCCCGACGGGCCACGCCCGGGCCCGTCCGCCCCGGGCCCGTCCGCCGCAGTCACGGCCACCCCGGGCACGGTCCGCCCCACCGGGGCGGGCCGAACCCCGCCCGGCCCCACGGCGGACGCCTACGCGCCGGCCTCGGCTACCGCCGCCCGGTCGGCCCGCAGCCGTTCGCCCAGCGCGGCCCGGGCGGCGGCCGGGAGGGCCTTGCGGGCGGCGGTGAACAGCTGCTTCTCCTCGGTCGCCAGGTGCCGGCGCAGCAGCCCGGCGAGCCCGCCGAGCAGGGTGTCGGCCGCCGGGTCGCCGGGCGGCAGGGCCGCCAGGTCGGCGAGGTACTGGCCGATCGCGAGATGGTCGTGGATGCACCGGAAGACCACGGCGCCGCCGTCCGGCACGTCGTGCTGGACGGCCGGGAACAGGTGCTCCTCCTCCGCCGCGCAGTGGCTGAACAGCAGATCGGTGAGCTCCGCGAGCAGCCGGTCCCGCTCCGCCGAGCCCCCGCCGCCGTCCCCGTCCCGTTCGCTCCGGCCCTGCTCGCCCCCGCCCCCGCCAGGGGCGTCCGCCCCGCCGGCGGCGGCCGGCGCGGCCTCGATCCGGGCGAGCAGGTCCTCCACCGCTCGGTGTTCCGCGGTGAACTCGCCCAGGATGTCCGGCCTGCGGCTCATGGCGTGCCCGCCTCTCCGTCGTGCCCCCGACACCTCCAGTATCCGGCGTCGCGCCCGTTGCCCGTGGGGGCGGACGGAACGGGGCAGGTCAGGGGCGGTCCCGCCGACCGGTGAGGGCGAGCAGCCGGGTCTGCGGCGCGGCGTCGTCCGGTACGGCCAACGGGGCGTCGAACAGGCCGCTGCCGGAGAGGTCGCCGTAGCCGGTGAACTCGGTGAGCGCGAAGTCGACCAGGTCCTCGGGGAGCCGGGTGAGCCGGCCGATGGCCTCGGCGAGGTCCCAGGTGTGCACGACGGCGTCGGCGGTGAGCTGGTCCAGGTAGTACCGGCCCGAGACGTCGCCGAACGAGAGGTGCACGGTGAGCCCGGTGGCGCCGGGGACGGTGAAGGCGTCGCGGGCGGCGTCCGCGGCGGCGGTCCAGGCGGCCACCGGGTCGTCGCCGAGGACGTCGCCGTCGAAGCGGGCGCCGACCTCGGAGACGGTCGAGCCCATCAGCAGTTCGGGCACCCAGAGCTGCTCGCCGGTGAGGTGGTTGACCAGATCCCGGACGGTCCAGCCGGCGCACGGGGTGGGTGCGTCCCACTGCCCGGGGGTGACCAGCCGGATCCGTTCGGTGAAGGCGGCGAGGGCCCCGGCGTGGGGAGTGCCCCCGTCAGCGGCCTGCCGGTCGTGATTGCGATGTGCCATGTCCTGAGCGTGCCCCGTGCTCCGCCCCCGTACGCCGGTCCGCACCACTGATGACCCGACCACGCCAAATTTCACTGCCGTGCGTGTTGTTCAAATTCAAACTTACCGGTACGGTCAAACCACCCCCGGTTCGAATTTGAACAAATACCCCGAACCGGCATCGACGAACCCCCCAAATTTTTTCGATGGAGACGCGCATGCCGAGCAGCAGCCCGAGCACGACCGCCGCCACCACCACCGCTGCGGCCGGGAGATTCCCGGACTCCGCGATCACCTCCCCGCACGCCTACGACGCCGGCCTCCTGGTGCTGCGCGTGATGCTGGGCCTGACCATGGCCGGGCACGGCAGCCAGAAGCTGTTCGGCTGGTTCGGCGGCGGCGGGCTCGACGGCACCGCCAAGTTCTTCGAGATGAAGGGCTATCCGGCCCCCAAGTTCATGGCCTTCGTGGCCGGGTTCACCGAGGCCGGCGGCGGAGTGGCGCTCATCGTGGGCCTGCTGACCCCGCTGGCCGCCGCCGCGATCCTCGGCACCATGCTCAACGCGCTCGCCGTCACCTGGAACGGCAGCTTCTTCGCGATGAAGGGCGGCAGCGAGTACGAGTGGCTGCTGATCGCCTCCGCGGCGGCGCTCGCGCTGACCGGGCCCGGCCGCTACGCCGTGGACCGCTACCTGCCGGTGGTGCGCTCGCACCGGCTGACGTACGGCGCGGCCGCCGTCCTGCTCGGCCTGGTCACCGCCGGAGCGGTGCTCCTCGCCCGCAGCTGACGGGGCGGCCGGCGCACGGCAGCCGCCACCCCGCGGCGACGGGTTCGCCGCCCACCAGGGCCGCCGGGGCTTCGTCACCCCCTTCACCCTGGGCGGTATCGCCGTCGGCCGCGGCTTCACCGGATCGGTGCAGGTC
>NZ_JBHJRC010000011.1:0-67214 GCF_042261735.1 Kitasatospora sp. NPDC056327
CGGGCGGCCGGGGCCGTGCGCTGTGCTCCCGGAGGCCGTCCGCCGTGCGCCCCGAGGCGTTTGCGGGGGCGTTCACGGCCGTCCCCGCCGGCCCGTCGGCGGCCCCCGCCGGGACGTTCGCCGCAGGGCGGGCGGGACCCTCGGCGGGACCATCGGCCCTCGCCGCGCCGCCCCTGTCCGGGCGACGATCGCCGGTATGAACCCCGATCGTGAAACAGCGTCCGCGCGGACCGGGCCGTTGCTCCGGCCGGAGCCCCGCAGTGCGCGGGAGAGTGCGCGGGAACTCGACGAGGCCCGTGCCCTGGAGCTGCTCGGCCGTACCGGGGTGGGCCGGGTGGTCTACACGGTCGGCGCCCTTCCGGCCGTCCTCCCGGTGCGCTTCCGGCTGGACCCGTTCGGCGGCGTGCTGCTCTCGACGGCGACCGGTTCCGAACTGGCCCGTGCCGTCGACAACGCGGTGATCGCCTTCGAGGCCGACGAGGTGGACGGCGCCGACGGCACCGGCTGGTGCGTCACCGTCCTCGGCCGGGCCGAGGTCCGCCGGCCGCCCCACGGCCCCGGCGGCCGTTCGGAGATCCGGATCGCGCCCGAACTCGTCGTCGGCCGCCGGCTGACCCTGGACGCGGCCTGATCCCGGACGCGGCCTGATCCGGAGCGGCCCGACCCTGGACGTGGCCCGAACCGGCGGTCCCCGCGAGGCGGTGCGCGGCCCGGCCGGGTGCGGCGCGGGCCGTTCGGAGCAGCGCCCGGTTCCGCCCGGCTTGCGGCGGTGCGGGCCCCGGTGGACGGTCGCAGCATGACAACCACACGTGTGCGGAGCGCCTGCCTCACGGCCGCGGCCGCCCTCTCCGTCCTCGCCCTGGCCCCCGTGGCCTCGGCCGCCCCCGGTTCCACGTCCGCTTCCGCTTCCGGGCCTTCGCGACTGGCCGCCTGCAACGAGGTCGGGAGCCGGCAGCCCGGCGACGCCCTGATGCAGGTGCGGCTGGTGGGCGGCGGGAAGTTCGAGGCGTCGTACCCCGGCTACGTGATCACCAAGGTCGAGGGCCTGACGCTCCTCGGCGGCCCGATGTGCATCACCGTCACCGCCGGTGGCCCCGGCACCGACCACGTGTCGGGGACCACGACCCAACTGGTCGGCAACGTCAAGGTGTACGCCAAGCCCGCCCAGGCCTGAACCGGCTCCTGCCACCGGGCCGCCCGGCGGTCCCGGGCGCCGGCCGTCCGAGGGGACCGGCGCCCGGGACCGTTCTCGGCAGACGTCGTCAGTAGACGAGGATGTCCCAGTGGCTGCCCTCGTTGCAGTACAGGTTGCCCGAGGCGGCCTTCCACTGCGGGTAGCCGTCGCTCCGGTTGCCGATGAAGGTGAAGCTGTTCTGGATGTAGCCGTCTATGCAGGAGTTGCGGGAGATGTCGACCTTGTAGCCGTTGTAGTGGCTGTAGGTGCCGGAGGCGTGGCCCACCTCGGTCCCGCCCGTGATGTTGATGGCGCAGCCGCTGGCCTGCTTGAGGGTGATGATCGCGTTCACCGTGCCCGAGTTGATCTGCTCGAACGAGGTGCAGGTGGAGTTCGACCTGGTCGTGCAGCCCCCGCTGGAGCTCCATGTGATGCCGGCGTTCCTGAACTGGCCGGCGGCCGTGGCCTGGGACAGCTTGGTGCCGCTGGCGCCCGCCGTGTGCGCCGGTACGACGAGCCCGGCCAGGGCCACGGCGACGAGGGTGGCGGCGCCGGCTGCGGTGCGTGGCTTCATCTGCATCTCCCGGTGAGAACGGTGTGACTCCGACTCGACCCCTGCCCCCTTGTCCCGTCCTCGCCGCGCCCCGACGGGCGGGCGGGACGTCCGGCGCCGGGCCGGCGGAACCCGGCCCGGACGAAGGGGTCGTACGCAGTGCTGTGATGCGACGGTGCTCCGGCGGGTGGGCCGACCGATCGGTCCGGCACCACCGCCCGCGGTTCCCGGGGAACGGGGGACGGGCTCCGGGCGCCGGCACCGCACCAGGATGGCTGCCCGTTGTCTATGCGAGTAGAAGCGGGCCCGTGAACTTCGCGTGACGGGCAGCGGCCCCCGGCACGTCGAAACGGCCCCGGCGTCGTGGCACAGGACCGCCGGACTTGGGCCGACGGCCTCGGTGGCCCCGGCCCCGGCCCGCGGTGCTGGTCGCGGACACCGGGTACGGCGCGGCCGCCGGCTTCCGCCAAGGCCCGGCGGACCGCCGTCCGCCCACGCGCTGCGGGTCGAGGGCGAGAAGACCTCCCACCCGGAGGACGCCGGACCGCACCGGCCGCCCTACGGGGCCGGGGGCGCGGCCCCTGCCGCGCGTTGCCGCACCCGGCCGGCGGCAGCGACCTCCGGACACGCACTCCGCCGGTGGGACCGGGGCGGGCGGAGCCACACCCCGGGTGCCGGCCGGAGGGGCCGCCCGCACGTCCCCTCCGGTCGGCACCCGGGGTGTGTCGGCGGTTCAGGTGCCGAGGAGGCGGTCCAGCAGTGACCGGTACTCGCGCAGGGTGAGGCGCAGGTCCTCCGTGCTGGCAGCCGGTGCGCCGTCCGGTGCGGCCTCGGCGCCGCGCAGCCGGTGGCGCCGCTCGGTGACGGCCTCGGCGAGCAGGCCGACCGACTTCTCGATCAGGGCGTCGGCCTGCTGCACGGCCTGACGGGGATCGTCGACGAACCCCACCTGGACGGAGTGCCATTCGGCCCGCAGTCGCTGCGTCCGCTCGACCCCGAGCCAACCGCCCGGTCCGCTCTCCGCGGGTGCCGCCGACGCCGGTTCCGGGTCACCGAGCCGGGGGCCCGGCAGGGAACGGGCGGGCCGGGCGGGCTCGGACGGCCGTTCTGCGGCCCGGTCGCCGCCCGGTACGACGGCGAACCGGCCTCCGGCGGCGCGTCGTTCGGGCGAAGCCGTCGGGCTCCCGGCCTCCGGGCCGCCCGGACGGGCCGTGCCGGCCCGAGCGGCGTCCGGGTGGGCGCCGTGCGGGCGGACGGTGTCCGGCTCGGCCAGGTTCGCCGGACCGCTGCGGGGGTCGGGGGCCGGCGCGTCGTCGTCGGGGTTGTTCCGGGCTGCGGAACCGTACTGGGACATGGTCATCCTCTCCTTCGTGGGGTCGTCGGCGTCATCGGGTGGCGTGGCGCGGGCCGGAGCGGCGGACGATGCCGGTGGACTTGCCGGCAGGGGCCGTACTCCCCTCCTCGCCGCCGGAGCGGGCCATTTCGAGGCACAGGTCGCGCACGGCCAGCAGCGCCGTCCGCAGTTCCTCGGTGCCCACCCGCTCCGACCGGCTGCGCTCCAGCACCTGCCGCGCCGACCGGTAGCCGGGGACCAGGGCGGCGTGGTCGACCGACAGTACGGCGAGCCGGTCCCCGGCCGGGAAGCCGATCTCGTCGAGCGTGCCGTCGAGGAGCGTCACGGCCTCGTCCAGCGAGCGGGCGGGGTCGTCGACGAACAGCTCCTGGAGGGCCGCGAGCCGGTTGCCGACCTCCTCGGCGCGGCGCTGCGGCAGCCGGGTGAGCGCCAGCTGCCGCGCCTGTCGCAGCCGCCCGGCCAGCTCGTGCTCGGCCTCCCTGGTGCGGCCGCCGTGCGCCCGCACCGTGCGGTCGTACTCCGGGCCGAAGCGCTGTTGCAGCCGACGGGTGTTCAGCCGCGGCAGCAGCACGGCAAGGGCCGCCGCGGCTGCCAGCACGGCCACTACCAGAACGATCCAGATGCTCATACCGCTCCTCCTTCGGGTTGACCACGGCCCGGAGTCGCCGGTCCGGTCCCGTCCTTCGGCTTCCCGCTCAGGCGAATCCAAACAGCGATTCCCCCGAAAGGCGTTGGCCGCCCGGGTTCGGGGAACCCGACCCGGCGGCCGAACGGACGCTCATATGACGTACGGATCAGCGAAGTTGACTCGAAGGAGGCAGATCGCCGTGTTCCGCCGCTCCCGCCGGAGAGCCACTCCGGACACCCAGACACCCGCACCCACGCCCGCACCCGCGCCTGCGCCTGCGCCCGCACCTGCACCCGTGCGCGCAGCCCGCCGGCTCCCCTGGTACGCCGGCCTGTCGATCACTCTTGCCGCGATCGCCGCGGTCCTGTTCGCCTCGGCCTCGCTCCACCTGCTGCCGGGCCTGCCCGACCCGTTCGCCGAGAAGACCACCGACCGCAGCCAGCCGGTGCTGCTCAGGTCCATCCAGGACATGAGCCGCTACACGGCCGCGAACGGCAACTTCCAGCTGGTGGTCGACCTCGACCGCGAGGCCGTCTTCCTGCCTTCGGGCCTGCTCGGCCGCCGGACGCTGTACGTGGCGGCCGGGAGCGTGGAGGCCTACGTGGACCTCGGCAAGGTCCCCGGCTCCGGCGTATCGGTCTCGGCCGACCGGAACAGCGCCGCGATCACGCTGCCGCACGCGCAGTTGGGGCAGGTGGCGCTGGACCCCAAGCAGTCCTACGTCTACTCCCAGGAGCGGGGTCTGTTCGACCGGATCGGCGACTTCTTCTCCGGCAACCCGGGCAACCAGCAGCAGGTGGAGCAGCTGGCCTCCGAGCGGATCCAGAAGGCCGCGCAGTCCTCGGGCCTGCTGCAACAGGCGGAGCGGAACACCAGGGACGCGCTCCAACAACTCCTGCGCTCGCTCGGCTTCACCACGGTGGACGTGCGCGTCGGCTGACCGGGGCGTTCGGGCGGGCGGCTCGGCTGCCCGGGTGTCCGACCGCTCTGCCAGCGCGTTGCCGCAGAAGCCGTGCGCCGGGGCGGGCGGGCGCAGATCCCGCGGGAGCTGCGCCCTCGCCGGCGACGACGCGGCCGGGCCGGGTGCGCGAGCGCCCCGGCCCGACCCCGGGCCCTCGGACCGCCTCCAGGACGGCTCGCGACGGGTGCGGTCGTTGGCGTCGCCCCCGGTCAGGACGAAGCCGAGCGAGTGGTCCCGTCCGTCGCGGGCCGGGCGGAGCCCGGTGCTCAGCCCTCCACGGGATCGGCCGGGGGCGCGAACTCCCCCGGCCGGCCCCGTCCCAACGCCGGTGCCCCGGCCTCGTACGACCGGGGGACCGTCGACCGCACGCGGTGGCACGCCTCCTGGCAAGGCACTACTGGATGCCCAGCGGGGCCTCCCAGACCAGCCGGGTGCCGCCGCCGTCGGCGGGGCGCACCTCGAAGGTGCCGCCCGCCCGCTGCGCGCGCTCGGCGAGGTTGCGCAGGCCGCTGCGGCGACCGCCGTCCGGGACCCCGACGCCGTCGTCGGTCACGGTGAGCGTCACCGTGCCGCCGAGCGCGCGCAGCGCCACCTCGACGCGGCTCGCGCGGGCGTGCCGGGCGGCGTTGCTGAGCGCCTCGCCGAGTACGGCCATGACGTGCTCGGCCAGCTCCTGCGGCACGTCGGTGTCGAGCAGGCCCTCCATGCTGAGCCGCGGCGCGAAGCCGAGGGTCGCCTGGGCCTCGCCGACGGCCCGGGTGGCGCGGGCGCGCAGGCCCCGGTCGGGCTCGCTGTGGGCACGCAGACCGAAGATGGTCGAGCGGATGATCTTGATGGTCTCGTCCAGGTCGGCGACCGCCCGGCTCACCCGGTCGGCCGCGCTCTGGCTCTCGATCAGTCGGCCCGCGCTCTGCAGCGTCATCCCGGTCGCGAACAGCCGCTGGATGGCCAGGTCGTGCAGGTCGCGGGCGATCCGGTCGCGGTCCTCCAGCAGGGTCAGCTGCTCGGCGTCCCGGCGCCGTTCGGCCAGCTCCAGGGCGAGCGCGGCCTGGTCGGCGAAGCCCAGCAGCGGGCCCGTCTCCTCGGCCGTGAAGGTCGGCCGCCCGCTCTCCCGCGCCAGCAGCAGCACGCCGCGCCCGAACCCCTCGCCGGTGCCCAGCGGCACCGCGACCGCCGGCCCCAGCCCGGCGAACCGCCCGGGCGGACCGGCCGGGAACCGCGCGTCGTGTTCCAGTTCGTCACTGGTCGCCGGCGAGCCCGAGGCGTACGCCGCGCCGGACAGCGTGCCGTCCACCGGCACCGTCACCCCGAGCCGGCCCTCCGGCCGCCCGCCGAGCGCCACCTCCACGGTCAGCTCGGCGGCCCGCTCGCCCGGGTCGGCCAGCGCGACCGAGACGTCGGCCAGCTCGGCGCCGGCGATCTCCCGGGCCCGGCGCGCGATCAGCTCCACGACCTCCAGCCGGGGCGCTCCCGAGAGCAGGCTGCGGGTGATCTCGGCGCTCGCGTGCAGCCACCGCTGCTGGCGCTGCGCCTCCTCGTAGAGCCGGGCGTTGTCGATCGCGACCCCGGCGGCGACGGCCAGCGTCGAGATGACCGCCTCGTCGTCGGCGTCGAAGTCCAGGCCGCCGCGCTTGTCGGTCAGGTAGAGGTTGCCGAACACCTCGCCGCGCACCCGCACCGGCACCCCGAGGAACGTGTGCATCGGCGGGTGGCCCGGCGGGAAGCCGATCGAGGCGGGGTGATCGGAGAGCACCGGGCAGCGCAGCGGCTGCGGGTCGCGGATCAGCTCGCCGAGGATGCCGCGGCCGGTCGGCGGGGGGCCGATCGCGTCGATCTCCTCCTGGCTCAGACCCACCGTCAGGAACTGCGAGAGCGAGTACCCGTCGGCGCTGATCACCCCGAGCGCGGCGTAGCGGGCGTCCACCAGGTCGGCGGCGGCCTCGACGATGCGGTGCAGGGCCTGGGAGAGGTCCAGTTCGCGGCCGACCGCGAGCACCGCCTCCAGCAGGCTGTGCACCCGGTCGCGGGTGCCGCGGGCCGCGTCGATCCGCCACTGGAGCTCTTCGAGCAGCTCGTCCAGCCGCAGCTGCGGCATCCGCGCGCCGCCGGGGGCGCGGCCCGCGGGCGGCGCGGCGTCGCGCGGGGTCCCGGTGGGCGGCGGCGCGGCGTGTGCGGGGCAGCCGGGCGGCGGCGTGCCGTCGGTCCGTTCGCTCTGGTCTGCGCCGGTGCCCGTCCGCGTGTCCTCCGCGCCGCCCACCGGCGTCCTCCTCGTTGTTCCGTGCTGCTGGTCCGGCTCCGTATCCGGTCGGCCGACCGGTCGGATTGTCGGATTCACGTTAGTGCCGAAGGCATGTGCGCGGAACGCCGGGGTCGGTCATGCACGCGCCGGACGGAGCACGTGGCCGCCCGCGCGCCCGCCCCCGGCCGCCGCGCGCCCGGGTTGTGGTGACCGGTCGCGGGCCGCCCCCCGGCCGCCCCCGGGCCGTCGCCGGGTCGCCGCGGTGCCGTCACGGGACCTACGGCCCTGTTGAGAGGGCCCTGGGGCCTCTGGCATGTCGGCCCTTGGACGGAAGAGGGTAGGGGTGACAGCGAGGCCGACGGTGCGTCAGCACGGATCGGCCGCCCCGAACGACAGCCACCCGGCCCGCCCAGCCCGGCGGACCCGCAGCGGAAGGAACCTCCCATGACGCCCGCAGTCCTCGTCGGAGTCGACGGATCGCCCGAGAGCACCGCCGCCGCCCACTGGGCCGCCGAGGAGGCGCTGCGGCGCGGAGCCCCGCTGAGGCTGCTGCACGCCTGGCCGTGGCTGACCGACGGCCGCGCCGCCTTCGCCGGCCCCGAGGACCTGCCGGCCGCCGCTCAGCGGATGCTGGCCTCGGCTGCCGAGGAGGTCCGCGACCGTCACCCCGGCCTCGACGTCGGCACCGACGTGGTGCTCGACGCCGCCGTGGACGGGCTGGTCGCGGCGGCCGGGGACGCCGGGCTGCTGGTCCTCGGCTCGCGCGGCCTGGGCGGTTTCACCGGGCTGCTGGTCGGCTCGGTGAGCATCGCCGTCGCCGCCCGCGCCGCCGTTCCCGTGGTGGTCGTCCGGCCCGCCGAGCGGGGCACCGGGACCGCCGGGGCGGCCGAGGAGCCGGCGGACGGGACGCTGGCCGGGCCGACCGTGCCCGAGGTCGTGGTCGGTGTGGACTCGGCCGCCCCGAACGACGCGGTGCTCGACTTCGCCTTCCGCGAGGCCGCCCTGCGCGGCGCCCGGGTCCGCGCCGTCCACGGCTGGGACCTGCCGCCCTCCTTCGCGGTGGTCGGCTTCCTGCCCTCCGGCGCCGAGATGGCCCAGCTCCAGGCGGCGGAGGAGAAGGCCCTGTCGGCCGCCCTGGCCGGCCACCGGGAGCGGTTCCCGGACACGGAGGTCGTCGAGCAGGCCCGGCTCGGCGCCGCCCGCACGCTGGTCGAGGACTCGGCCGGCGCCGCGCTGGTGGTCGTGGGTCGGCGTCGTCGCCCGCACGACCTGGGTCTGCGCCTGGGCCGGGTGGCCCACGCGGTGCTGCACCACGCGCAGGCGCCGGTCGCGGTGGTTCCGCACGAGTAGACCGACGGCCTGTGCCGGGGCGGCCCGGGCGGGGCCGGTGGCTGTCGGCTGCCGTTGTCGGCGGCACGGCCCGGTCTTGTGCCTGGGCCGGGTGGCCCAGGTGGTGCTGCTCCGTACGCGGGCGCGGGTGGGCGGTGGTCGCGCACGGGTGGGCCGACTGCCCGCGCCTTTCCGGGGCCGGTGGCCCCGGGCCGTTGTTTCCGTCGTGGCCGCTCTCTCCCCGGGCGGCCACGACGGAGCCGTGCCCGCCCGGCTCGCCGTGTGTCCGCCGGTCCGGCCCGGCCTGCCCGTTCACGGACCGCGCGTACGGGTGCACCGGCAGCCGGCCCGGGCGGGCGCGGCTCCGTCGGAGCCTCCGGCGGGCCGGGCCGACTGCGTGCCCGTCGGACGCCGACGGTGTCGTGGTTGGTGGGGTGTGTGCGGTGTCCGGCGGTCCGACAGGTCCCGTGCCGGCTGGCGGAGCGCGCGGACGGCCGTGCCCGCGTGCTCCGTGGCGGCCGGCGCGGTGTCGGACCGGGTGGCGCGTGCTGCGGCCGGGGACGATCCCGTGCCTCCGGTGCGGTGCGGTGCGGTGCGGTGCCGGAGACGGTCCGGTGCAGGGGTGCGGGATGCGGCGCGCCCGGGGCCGTACGGACGGCTGCGCCCGCGAGAGCCGAAGCCGTCGGCCGGTGCCCTGGGGATCCGTCGGGGCCGCGTCGGATCCGGTGCGGCCGGGCGATGTCCGTTCGGTGGGTGCGTGTCCCGTCGTCTCCGGGCGGCTCCCGCGCCGTGCGGGGCCTGCCGAGACCGCCGGTGCGGCCGGGTCCGCCGGTGCGGCCGACCCACGTCGGGCCCGGCCGGTCCGGCCGGCCTGCCCGTCCGCCGGTGGTGCCGGCGCTGGACCCGCCCCTGGGCCACCCGTCCGGATCGCGCCCCGGTCGGTCCCGCCCGTATCCGGGCCGTTGGACCCTGTCGCCGGTGCCCCGCCCGGCGCACGCTCGGGAGTACCAGGGGTACCGGGACTCGTGGCCGAACCGACAGGTCCGTCCGCCGGGCCGCCCGTCCCCCGAGGCGGCCGTCCGTCCGTGGCCGTCCGTCCGCGTGGCCGGGCCGACCGGCTCCGGAGCTTCGAGGCAAGGAGAGGATCACCATGACCGCCCAGTCAGCCCTCACTCCGGCCGACCTGCGCCTGCTCGCCGAAGCCGGCGGCGCGGCCCCGTCGCTGCACAACAGCCAGCCCTGGCGCTTCCGGCCCACCGCGGACGGGTGCGGCATCGAGGTGCACGCCGACCCCGGGCGCGCGGTGCCGCTCGCCGACGCCAACGGCGCGGCCCTGCACATCGCGGCGGGGGCCGCCCTGTTCAACCTCCGGGTGGCGGCGGCCCATCTCGGACGCGGGGCCGCCGTCCGCCTGTTGCCGGACCCCGCCGACCCGCAGTTGCTCGCCGTCCTCGACCTCACCCCGCCGGCCACGAAAGCCTCCACCACAGGAACACCCACCGCAGGAACACCCACCGCGGGCCCGGCCGGGCCGTTCGGGCGGGACCTCCGGGACCTCCACCCGGCGATCGCCGAACGCCACTCCAGCCGCCAGCCGTTCACCAACCGGGACGTCCCCGAGGCGGTGGCCGCGGAGCTGATCGCCGCCGCGCGGGAGGAGGGCGTGGCGCTGGCCGTGCTGGAGGAGGCCGGGGTGCGCCGGGTGCTGGCGGTCACCGCCGAGGCGGAGGACCGGATCGCCCACGACCCCGCCCGGCAGGCCGAGACCCGCTCCTGGCTCCGGCCGGACACCGCCGGTGCCCCCGGTGCCGTCGACGGCCTGCCCTACGCCGTGCTCGGCCCGCAGGACCACGACGCCCGGGTGCCGATGCGCGAGTTCGCGGGGCGTCCGCCGCACCACGATGGACCGGCGCAGCCCTCCCAGCGGTTCGAGGCGCTGCCCCAGCTCTGCACGCTCGTCACTCCCGGCGACGGCCCGGCCGACTGGCTGCGCACCGGGCAGGCCCTGGAGCGGGTCTGGCTGCTGGTGACCCTGCACGGTCTGCGGCTGACGGTCTGGCACCAGGCGGTCGAGTGGGGCGACCTCCGCTGGCGCCTGCGCGATCCCGCCGACGGTCCCGGCCACGTCCAGCTGGTGCTGCGGGTGGGCTACGGCCCGCCCGGTGCCGCCACCCCGCGCCGGCCGCTCACGGACGTCCTGGAGGCCCCGGTCCCGTCGTCCGGTCCCGCTCCGGCATAGGCGCCGCACGAGCGGCACCCGAGCAGCACGGCGAGCACCGCGCCGGCCGAGCCGCGCCGGCCGTGCACCGGACCGGAAGCGGCCCCCGGGGCCGGGGGACACCCCTCGGCCCCGGGGGTACGGGTACTACGGGAGCCGGGTCCAGGCGGTCCAGCTGCCGTTCTCCAGGTGGCCGCGGACCCACAGGGCGTTGTCCGTGCCCCGCGCGCCGATCTCGAACCGGCCGTTGCCCATGTCGGAGGCGATGATGCCGACCCCGCCGATCTTGTAGCCGCCCAGGGACGACCAGGAGCTCTTCTTGCCGGCGGCGCTCTTGGAGCGCGTCCACACGGCGTGGTCGGTCCCGATGACGAACACCTGGCGGCGGCCGTCGCGGTAGGCGTACTCCACGATGCCGGGCTCGCCGTACGCGCCGCCGCAGAGGTACTCGCCACCCCAGGCGGGGCTGGTGCAGTGCATCGGCTCCGCCGCGGCGGCGGGCGCGGCCGCCTGGGCGACGGCGGGCGTCGCGGTGATGGCGGCACCGGCGAGCACCGCGGCGGCCACCGCGGTCTTGAACTTCCTCACGGACACTCCTCGATCGGGACTGACCGGGGCAGCCTCCACCGGGCGGCCCCTCAACCGTGGAGACGGGCGCCCGGGACGGAGGGGTTCACCGCGTTCCGGATCGCTGCCCCGTCGAACACCTCCGCCCTGCCCCACCGGGTGGGCGGGGCAGGGCGGAGGCGGGGACGATTCGGGACGAGAGGTCAGGAACCCATCGTCGCAAGGTCCTTGATGTCCTGGTACCCGAGGCCCAGCTTGCCGTACAGGCGGACCTGCTCCTCGCTCATGGCGCCGCCCTGGGTCAGCTCCTTCACCTGGGCGTCGGTGAGCGGCTCGGCCGGGCCGCCGGTGGTGCCGGCGCCGGAGCCGAGCGGGCCGTCGCCGGCGGAACCGCCGGCGATCCCGCCCGTGATCCCCAGGAGGAGTCCGGCGAGGTCCTCGGAGCCGATCTCGGTGACGTCGGTGGGCGTCTGGACCGCGGGGGCGTCCTTGCCGAAGGCGACCCGCAGCGGCAGGGCGGCGCCGGCCACGGGCTTCTCCTCCAACTGGGCGAGGTCGAAGGTCACGGCGGACAGCGCGCCGCCCTCCAGGTGGACGTCCAGCACCAGGTTGCGGTCCGGCACCTCGGTCGGCGCGGCCGTCGGCAGCTTGCCGAGGCTCGGGATGTCCTTGACGAGCGGCTCGACGGCCTTCAGCAGGTCGCCCGTCAGCTTGCGCGCCGGCGCGCTGACGGTGATCCGCTCCTTGCCGTCCTGCTTGCCCTTGTCCTCGAAGGACAGGTCGTTGGTGAGGATGTTCTTCAGCGTCCCGGCCAGGTTCTCCGCGACGGTGGGGTCGACCGTCGGGGTCGGCGAGGCACCGCCCGCGGCGCCCTGTCCGGGGCTGCCGGCGGTGTCCCGGAGCGTCCTGGAGTCGAAGGAGACCCACTTGCCCTTCAGCGCGCCCTGCAGCGAGGCGGGCAGGTCCCGGGCCAGGGCGTCGAGGTCGGCGGGGTTCTCGCCGACGAGGCCCGCGAAGCCGGCGAGGTCCGCCCGGGCGTAGGCCTTGCCGCCCACCTGACGGAGCTCCATCAGCGACGCGCCGCCCTTGCCGGTCAGCGCGTAGGAGAAGGAGAGCGACTTGTCGGCCAGGGCCTCGCCGGCGGCACCGGCGCCCTTGGACGGCTGGACGTCCTTCAGCGGCTTGTCCGCGCTGAAGGCGACGGAGAGGCTCACGGCGGACAGCGCGGCCGCGCTGTCCTTGTCGATCTCCTCGCCGGTGGCCGCCCCGAAGGCCTCGATCTGGGCGGGGGTGGCGTCGACCGACAGCTTGGCGCTGAACGACTTGCCGGCGCCGAGCTTCTCGAAGGCGTTGGACACCTTCTCGGCGGCGCCGAGTTGCTGTACGGTGCCGCACGCGGCGAGTCCGGCGGCGAGAACGGCGCTGCAGGCGGCCGCGACCAGGGTGGTGCGGGCGGACCGGCGTATCACGGTGTTGATGGGAGCACTCCTGTGTGCGGCGGGTACGGGCGCATGCCTGTGCACGACGTGACGGCGTGGCACAGCCAAGCACGGCTGCCCTGGTTCGTACACCGGATTTTCCGGCGTCCTCCTCAGGGCGGACACAAACTACCGCGCCCCACCGACAGCCCTGTGCGGCGGGGGCGGTGGCCCGGAACGACGGGCGGCGGACGGTGCACCGGTCGAGCAGTGACCGGTGCACCGACCGGCGGTCGCCGCATCCCGTGCACCGGCTCACCCGCCGCCACGCCGCCCGTCCGCCCGCCGCCGGCTCACCCGCCGCCACGCCGCCCGCCGGGCGGTACCACCTCCGCCCTGACCCGCAGTTGCGGACTGTTGCGGAAGCTGAGCGTGAACTCCACCCACTGCCCGACCTTCAGCGGGGGCGGGTTGGTGATCATCAGATCGGCGTCCTCCGGCGACATCACCAGCTCGCCGCGTTCCGGCACCGGCAGCGAGGCGGCCGGCTGCCAGCGCCCCGAGGCCCCCTGGTGCAGATGCCGCTTCAGCGTCACCCTCCCGCCGAACTCCCACTCGGCCCCGGTGAGTTCGTCGGGTATGTCACCGGGGTTGCGGACCGTGAAGAAGGCCGCGGTCGCGGGCGCCCCGCCCGCCGAGGGCAGCAGCACCCAGCCCGGCCCGGCCTCCACCGGACGGGCCGTGCCCGCCCCGCCGATCGCCGTCCACCCGGAGAGCAGTGCGAGCGCCACCACCGCGGCTCCCACCGGGGGCCCGACCGTCCTCAGCCGCTCGGCCGCCCGCCCGCTCACCACGCCGCACCCGCCGAACGCCGGGCCCGGACACCTCGCCGCCCCGCACCCGCGGGGCCGCCCGCCCGCGGACCGCCGTCCGCCGGGCCGGCGCCCCCGCGGCCGTCCGCCGCGCCCCGCCCGGGGCGCCACGTCCGCAGCCGCAGGCTGTTGCCCACCACCAGCAGCGAACTCAGCGACATCGCCACCGCCGCCAGCATCGGGTTGAGCAGCCCCACCGCCGCCAGCGGGATCAGCACCACGTTGTAGCCGAACGCCCACAGCAGATTGACCCGGATCGTGGTCAGGGTCCGCCGGGCCAGCCGGACGGCGTCCACCACGGCCTCGATGTCGCCGCGCACCAGCGTCAGCCCGGCCGCGCCGATCGCCGCGTCGCTGCCGGAACCGAGCGCCACCCCGAGGTCCGCCGAGGCCAGCGCGACGGCGTCGTTGACCCCGTCGCCGACCACCGCCGTGGTCCGCCCGGCGGCCCTCAGCTCCGCCACCACCTCGGCCTTGCGCTCCGGCGAGGCCGAGGCGTGCACCTTGTCGATGCCCAGCTCCGCCGCGACCGCGCGCGCCGCGCCCGGCCCGTCCCCGGTCAGCAGCACCGGCTCCAGGCCCAGACCGCGCAGCCGGTGCAGCGCGCGCCAGCTGCCCGAGCGCAGCGTGTCGCCGACCGCCAGCACGGCCGCCGGCCGCCCGTCCAGCTCCACCACCACCGGCGTGCGGCCCGCCCCGGCGGCCTCCGCCAGCGCCCTCTCCAGCTCCTCCGGCAGCGGGCCGTCCGCGTCGTCCGGCCGCACCACCCGCACCCGCCGGCCCTCCACCTCGCCGGACACCCCGACCCCGGTGGTGGCCGCGAAACCGGCCACCACCGGGAGGGACCCGGAGCCGGACCGGGCCCGGGCCGCCCCCACGACGGCCCGCCCGATCGGATGCTCCGAGCGGTGCTCGACGGCTCCCGCGAGCCGCAGCACCCGTTCCTCGTCGACCCCCGCGCCGGCCGCGACGACCACCGCCGTCAGCTCCATCCGGCCGGTGGTCAGCGTGCCGGTCTTGTCCAGCAGCACGGTGTCGACCCGGCGCAGGCTCTCCAGCACCTCCGGCCC
Organism: Kitasatospora sp. NPDC056327; assembly: GCF_042261735.1. Taxonomy (NCBI): domain Bacteria; kingdom Bacillati; phylum Actinomycetota; class Actinomycetes; order Kitasatosporales; family Streptomycetaceae; genus Kitasatospora; species Kitasatospora sp. NPDC056327. The sequence goes on from NZ_JBHJRC010000011.1 coordinate 14,384, forward strand.
GCGCACCAGCACGCCCAGCTCGGCGCCGCGCCCGGTCGCCGCCAGCAGCGCGGTCGGCGTGGCCAGGCCCAGCGCGCACGGACAGGCCACCACCAGCACGGCGACCGCCGCCGTCACCGCCGCCTGCGGGTCGGCGCCCGCGCCCAGCCAGAACCCCAGCACGCACACCGCCACCGTCAGCACGCACGGCACGAACACCCCGGCGACCGTGTCCGCCAGCCGCTGCGCCCGCGCCTTGCCGGCCTGGGCGTCCGCCACCAGCGCGGTGATCCGGGCCAGTTGGGTGTCCGCGCCGACCGCGGTCGCCCGCACCACCAGGGCCCCGCCGACGTTCACCGTGGCGCCCGCCACACGGTCGCCCGGGCCGACCTCCACCGGCACCGACTCGCCGGTCAGCAGGCTCAGGTCCAGCGCCGAGCCGCCCTCCACCACGACCCCGTCGGTGGCCACCCGCTCGCCGGGCCGGACCACGAACTCCTGCCCCGGCAGCAGCTGTTCGATCGGCAGCAGCCGCTCCTCGCCGCTCAGCGGGTCGCGGACGCACACCTCCTTGGCGCCCAGTTCGGCCAGCGCCCGCAGGGCGGACCCGCTGCGCCGCCGCACCCTGCCCTCCAGCAGCCGCCCGGCCAGCACGAACAGCGGCACCCCGACGGCCGCCTCCAGGTAGACGTGCGCGGTGCCGCCGCCGTCCGCGGTCAGCGAGAACGGCATCCGCATGCCGATCGCGCCCGCCCCGCCGAACAGCAGCGCGTACGCGGACCAGCCGAAGGACGCGACCACGCCCAGGCTGACCAGGGTGTCCATGGTCGCCGCCGCGTGCCGCAGGCCCCGCAGGGCCCGGCGGTGGAACCCGGCCGAGCCCCAGCTCACCACCGGCAGCGCCAGCGCGAAGCAGACCCACTGCCAGGCCGGGAACTGCAGCGAGGGCACCATCGACAGCACCACCACCGGCACGGCCAGCAGCGCCGTCACCAGCAGTCGCAGCCGCTCCCCGGGCTCCTCCGGCGCGCCGTCGACCGGTGCGCTCCCGGCCCGCGCGGGCTCGGCCGTGTACCCGGCGCGTTCGACGGCCGCCACCAGCTCCTCGACGCCCACCCCGGCGGGGTGCAGCACCCGGGCCCGCCCGGTGGCGAGGTTCACCCCGGCGCTCACGCCCTCGATCCGGGCCAGCCGCTTCTCCACCCGGCCCACGCAGGCCGCGCAGGTCATCCCGCCGACGGCGAGATCGGTGCTCACCGGCGCGCCGGTGTCCCCGTTCTCCGCACTCTCCGTCAAGGACGTCACCGGAGCGCCCCCATGTCGTGCCCCGTCCCGGTCCGGTCGCCGCCCCCGCCGCCGGGCGTCAGCCCGGGCGTCACCGGCCCGGCCCCGCGCCCCACCGCGAAGGCCACGACGAACACCATCACCAACAGCAGGGCGAACCCCGCAAGCACACTGATCGGCCGGCCACCCGGCGACATCCCACTCACCCTGCACCAGTCGTCCGTCCAACCCCTCGGGTTCCCGATCATCCCGAATGACCCGAATCACATACCCCCGCCCGGTGCCCGGTCGGCCTCCGCCGTTCCCGGTCGCCGGTCGGCCGGCGCCGAGATCCAGGCCCGGTGCCGGCGGCCCGCGACCTCGGCCAGTACCGCCCGCAAGGCCTCACGCCCCCGGCCCCGGGTTTTGACCGCGTGGCAGTTCGGGCAGAGCGCGGCCATCAGTTCGGGGTGGTCGCGCCCCCCGTGAGCGATCTCGTGTATGTGGTCCACCTCCAGGAGAGGCCGGCCCGCGTCGGTCACGTCATCCGGTTGGCCCGCACACGCCGGGTTCTCGCAGCGGCCTTCACACCGCAGGAGCACGGCCTCCCGCGCCTGCGGCAGGCGCACCGGCCGGGCGGAGGCGGGCCGCCGTTCGCCCCGGGCCCCGGTCTCGTTCCGCTCGACCGCGGAAACCAGTTTCCGGTACCGGGCCGTGGGACCACCGTCACCGCCCGCACCCCCCGGTTCCTGCCGCTCCGGGCCTCGTCCGGCGGCCTCCTTCTGCGCCGCCCCCTCGCACCGCTTGTGGCGGTACCGGCCCGGTAGGAGGCCCTGCCCGCCGCAGACCGGGCAATGCCTGCCGTCGGGCTGGTTGATCCGGGGTTGCACCTCCGGTTCCGGCACAGGCCGAACGGAGTCACCGGCTCCCGGGAGCACTCCTCGTTGGTCGGCCCGGAACATTCGCAGGGCCGCCCGGCTGCGGTCGGCCGGAGCGGTCAGTGCCTTGAACGCCTCCTGCTGCTGCTCCCGGACCGTCCGAAACTCCGCCCTGGCCTCGCGCAGGCTCCGCTGCCGGTCGGAGAGGACCCTCCGGGCCTGCTTGAGCCGCCTGCGCGCCTGCTGGTGCCGTTCCCTGGCCGCCTCGACCGTCGCCCGCAATGCCGTGAGCCTGGTTCTGGCCGTCTCCGACGACCGCGTGGCTCGGAGCTCCACCTCGTCGAGGTGCTGTGTCGCCCGCCGGAGGGCCTGCTCCGCCACGTCGCCCTCGATCGCTGTCGATCCCGTCCGATCCCGTACGGCGTCGAGCCTCCGGGTCGCGGCGTCGACCCTTCCCAGGGCCTGCAGGCGGACCGCCTCGGCCTTCTGGATCTCGACCGTGGCGGATTCACGGGCACGAGCGGCGGTCCTGAGCGACTCCAGTGCGGACCGGACCTGGCGTTCCAGTTTCTCGTATTCCGCTTGGGCGCCTTCCAGGCTGCGGCTCTCCTGCCGGACGAGTTCCTGCGCGGCCTCGTACCGGCTCTGTACGACGTCGAATCCGGTCCGGGCCGGTTCGTTCCGTGCCTCGGTGTCCGCGCCGCGTGCTTCACCCTGTTCGGTTGCCAAGTCTCCACCCCTGTCCGCCGTTGTCCCCCATTGCTACTGGCGGAGACTCCGGTGGATCAAGGCGCTGTGGTGGTACGGCACGGCCCCGGCGCAGTGAGGCTGCGCCGGGGCCGGCGGTCGGGCGGGGGACGCTACGGCAGCGGGATGCGGACGACCTGCGGGTCGTGGTCGCTCAGCTGGGTGGCGAACTCGCTGTTGAGGTGGACGATGTCGTAGCTGTACGCCTTGGCGGCGAGGGCCGGGGAGATCAGGATGTGGTCGAGCACCTGGGAGTTGCCCTCGTAGACGTAGGTGTAGCGCTCGGCGAGGGGGAGGGTGCGGGGGAGGTCGACCAGCGAGCCGCCGGCGGTCAGCAGGTCGGTGGTCTGCGAGAACTCGAAGTCGTTGAGGTCACCGAGGACGACGACCGCGGCGTTCGGGTCGACCGCGAGGATCTGGTCGGTGAAGTTCTTCACCACGGTGGCCTGCGCGTGCCGCTGGGTCTCCGAGGGGCGGGACGGCTGCTGGTAGCGGCCGAAGAGGGGCTGGTCGCCGCCCTTGGAGTTGAAGTGGTTGGCGATCACGAAGACCGGCCGGCCGTTCCAGCGGAACTCGCCGGCGAGCGGCTTGCGGCTGGCGTTGAACGCCGTGTTGGCCGGGTCGATCCGGCCGGGGGAGTAGGCGAGGGCGGGCGTGCCGGCACTGTTGACCACCGAGTTGGCGGTGGTGGAGCCGGCGCCGGGGCGGTCGGTGAAGGTCAGGCCGCGGTCGGTGCGGTAGAGGAAGACCTGGCGGATGTTGCCGCCGGGCTGGCCGCCGTCCTGGTCGTTCACCGGGTTGATCTGGCGGGAGGAGTAGGCCGGGCCGCCCGCCGCGCCGATCGCGGCGACCAGCTTGGCCACCGTCTGGTCGGCGGCGACGACGCCGTTGTCGGTCGCGCCGGAGTTGTCCTGGATCTCCTCCAGGGCTATCAGGTCGGGCGAGCGGAGGTTGTTGACGACGGCCGCGGCGAGACCGTCGAACTTGCTCTGCGGGTCGCCCGGGGCGAGGTTCTCGACGTTGAAGGTCGCGGTGGCCAGTTCGCCGGCGGCCGGCGCGGCGGTGGTCTCGGCGGCCAGACCGCCGGGGGTGACGGCCGGGGTCGCGGTGACCAGCAGCTTGAAGTTGCCGAAGGAGTAGTCGAGGACGCCGACGGTGGCGCCGGAGAGGGTGTCGCCCACGTTGACGGTCGGGGTCGGGGCGAGCACGTCGTCCAGCAGGACCCGCTCGGGGTTGCCGTCGGCGGCCTGGAGCAGGATGCCACCGCGGCTGGTGCGGGTGGTGGATCCCTGCGGGACCACCGGGATCTCGCCGAAGGAGCTCCGCGGGCCGACCACGGCGGCGCCGTTCAGCTGGACCCGCATGCCCTCCAGCGACTCCCAGAAGTCCAGGCCGTCGGTGGCCGGCTGGAAGTTACCGGCCGTCTCGACGTCGCCCGTGGTGACGCCGGAGATCACCGAGGCCGGCGGCACCCGGCCGCCGGTGCCGACCACGGTCGCGGCGGGCAGCGCCGTGTTGTGCGCGAGCACGGTGGTGGTGGGCCCGGTGAGCTCGGTGATCGTGAGGTTGGTGGTGCCGCCGGTGCCGCCCGGGCGGAACTCGCTCACCGTGGCGTCGACCGTGACCGAGTCGCCGACGGCCACACCGGGCGCGCCCGCGGTGTAGACGTAGACCGCCTCGCTGGTGGCCGGGTCGGCGTCGGGCAGCGGGTCCTGCAGCCAGTAGCCGCTGGGGCCGGCCGCGGTGACGACGCCGGGGACCGCGCCGACCGGCTGGCCCGCCTTGGGCGAGGTGCGGGCGGCGCCCTGGATGTCGTGGATCCGGGTGCCGCCGCCCCCGCCGCCGCCGGAGGAGGAGTTGCGCGGGGTGGGCGCGGTGACGGCGAAGTCGGCCGCGTTGCTGTCGGTGTCGGTGGCACCGCCGGCCGCCCGCAGCGCGGCGGTGGTGTTGGCGAGGTTGCCGGTCGGCGAGCCCTCGGCCGAGCTCGCGGTCGAGCCGTAGCCGACGAAGTCCTTCACGCCGGGCTGGGCGGCGCAGCCGGTGGAGCAGGTCAGCGCGGTGGAGTTGGTGACCAGTGCGACCTTGCCGGCGTTGGCGCCCATGGCGATCGTGCCGGTGCTGTCGGGCGCCGGGAGGGCCGCGCCGGAGCCCGCGCCGGCCGCCTCCTGCACCAGGTGGTACTTGCCGGGGGCGATCGTGCCCGACAGCGTGGTCCTCGACCAGGACGACCCGGCCGCCGAGGCGTACTGGACGGTCCAGCCGGTGACGGAGACCGGGGTGGTGCCGCGGTTGTACAGCTCGATGAAGTCATTGGTGTACGGGGCGCCGGAGTTGCCGCCCCCGCCGTACACCTGGCTGATCACGATGTCCGGCGACACCGCGTGCGCGGTGCCGGCCGGAAGGGCCGTGAGTGCTCCCACGACGGCGGCGGCGGATGCCACCGCCAGTGCACGGAGCCGGACTCGATCGGTTCGCCGCATGGGGCGTCCTCCTGACGAGCGAGCGGTTGATGGTGGGGCGCTGTGTGTTGTAGCAGCGCCACCGTTGCCATACCGCGCGCTCCGGCGGACGGCCAGGAGTACAGCGGGAGAACGTTTCGGCTGACATGCACGGGACGAACCGTCCGTGTGCGTCGGGGCGGGGCGGAACCGGCCGCGCCCGGCGGGCGGGCCCGGCCGGTTCCCCGTGACGGGCGGGGGCGGTGGTGCCGGTGCGGCTCCGGCGGGCCGTGTGCCGTGCGCTCCGCAGGGGGCCGGGGATCAGTCCCCGGTCGGCCGCGGGCCGTCCTCGGTGAGGGTGATCCGGATGCCGACGGTGCCCCGCTCGCCGCGCCGCAGCCGGCTGCCGAGCACCGTGAGGAAGCCGAGCAGGCCGTACTTCTGCCGCAGCAGCGTCCGGTAGGCGGCGGTGCGCTCGGGGCCGACGAGCTCGGCGGTCGCCGGGTGGGAGTCACCGGTCGGGTTTCCGCGGACGTCGCAGGGGCCCACCAGGACGTCGGCGCGGTTGCGGATCCGCTTGACCTTCCAGGAGTCGGCCACGGTCCAGATGCCGAGTGCGTCGCCGTCGCGGACCACCCAGACCGGGGTCGGCACGCCCGTGCCGTCCTTCTTGAAGGTGGTGACCAGCAGGTAGCTCCCCGAGGCGAGGCTGACGAGGCGTTCGAGCCGCTCCTGGCGGTGCGGGTCGGGGTTGGGGGTGGCAGCGCTCATGCCGGGCATTCTAGGGCGTGCCCTGCGGGCCCCCGCCGGGGCCGTGGCGTCGAGGGACCGTGACGTCGGGCCGGGGCCGGCGCGCCGGGGTCAGCGCGGCCGTCGGCCGGCGGCCGGGCCGCGCCCGGTGCGGACCGAGCGGGCGAGGCTCCGGACCCGGCGGGCGAGCCGGCGGCGGCCGGCGCCGCCCACCGCCGTCGAACCGCCGACGGCGCTGCAGCCGCGCGGAGCGGCGCCGCCGTACGGGGCGCAGTACGGGCTGGCGGTGGCGGGTCCGGTGCCGGTGCCGTGCGGCAGGGCGGTGCCGCGCGGGGCGTCACCCGCCGCCGGCGCGCCGGTGAACGGGGTGCCGGTGAACGGGATGCCGACGAACGGGGCGTAGGCCGGGCGCGGCGGGACCGCGACGGCGCCGCCCGCCGGGCCTCCCGCCGGACCTCCCGCCGGCGCCGGCCGCAGCGCCGCGAGGGTGCGCGCGTACAGGCGCCTGCGGACCCTGACCCGGGCCGCCGCCCAGAGCGCCAGCGCCCCGCACAGGGCGACCGCCGTCCACGCGGCCGGCCCGAGGGCGTGCGGCAGCACACCGGAGGCCGGTTCACCGGCCCCCGGTGCCCCGGCGGCAGGCGCCCCGGGGGCCGGGACCTCCGCGGCGGGCGTGCCCCCGGACGTGCCGCTCTCCTCCACCAGGACCCCGACCGGCTGCACCTTCCCCGCGGCCGCGAACCCCCAGTCGAGCAGCGCCGCCGCCTCGTCGTAGACCTTGGCCTGCTGCTCCGGGTGCATCACCGTCACCAGCAGCGTCCGGCCGCCCCGTTCGGCGGCGCCGGTGAAGGTGGCGCCCGCGTTGGTGGTGTAGCCGTTCTTCACCCCGATCAGACCGGGGTACTTGCCCAGCAGGCGGTCCGTGTTGGCGATGTCGAAGGAGGAGCGCTGCCCGGTCGTGGTGTCGAGCCCGCCGGGAAAGCGTGCGGTGCGGGTCGCGCAGTAGCCGCGGAAGTCGGCGTTGCGCAGCCCGGCCCGGGCGAACAGCGTGAGGTCGTACGCCGAGGAGACCTGGCCGTCCCGGTCGTAGCCGTCCGGGGAGACCACCCGGGTGTCCCGGGCCTGGAGCGCGTTCGCCCGCTCCTGCATCTGCGCGACCGTGCGGGCCAGCCCGCCGTTCATGTGGGAGAGGACGTGCACGGCGTCGTTGCCCGAGGCGAGGAAGACCCCGCGCCAGAGGTCCTCGACCCGGTACGGCAGGTTCTCCTTGATCCCGACGAGGCTGCTGCCCGCGCCCAGCCCGGCCAGCTCGGCGGGGGACACCCGGTGTTCGAGGGAACGGTCGAACCGGGGCAGCAGGGTGTCGGCGAACAGCATCTTGAGCGTGCTGGCGGGCGGCAGCGGGAGGTGCGCCTCGCGGGCCGCGAGCACCTCGCCGGTCGCGGCGTCGGCGATCAGCCAGGACCGTCCGGTCACCCCGGCCGGCAGCTCCGGCGCCCCGGCCCGCAGCGCCACCTGGACGGCGGGCCGTCCCAGCCGCTCGCCCCCGACCACGGTCGCCGCGTCCTGGGCCGGTTCGGCGGCGGCCGTGGGGGCGGCCGTGGGGCCGGCGGTGCCGGCGGTCGCGGTGCCGGCCGTGGTGGCGCGGACGGCTCCGGCGGGGGAGGACGCGGGCGCTCCGGTCCCGACGGCGGCACCCGACGGCCCGCCCGGAAGCCCGGCCGCCGCGGCGGGCGCACCGGCCGCGAGGACCAGCGCCGCGACGGCGCCGGCCGCCGTCGGCATCCCGGCCCGGGCCCGCCGGCTGACGTGGGGTGAGCTCTGCTGCACACCGCGAACGTACTCGCACGACCGCCGCCCCGCCCGGCCCGCTGCTCCGTCCGGGCCGCTGCTCCGTCCGGGCCGTCGGCCCCCGGTCGCGGTCGGCGCCGGGGGCCGCCGGGGAAACCGGGTGCCCGCGGGCGGCCCCGCCGGGTGGCACGGCGGGACGGCGGACGCCGCAGCGGCCGCGGGGCGGAGTACGGGCGCACCCCGCCCCGCGGCCTCCCTGCGTCACCGGCCCGGAAAATGCGGCGGCGCCGCGGCAGGGCGGGCTGGTACCGTTCGAAGCATGTTCGTCCCTCGTGTCTAGCCGACACCCCACACGCCCGCGCCCGGCCTCCGTCGGCGCGGCGCTCCGGTGTCCCCTGACGCATCCGGTGCCCGGGCCCCTCGTGCCCGCCGCCCGGTCCAGACCGAGGAACGTTCTGCCTTGTCCTCCTCCGCTTCCGCGCCCACGGGCGCCTCGTCGGCACGCCCCGGCTACCGGGCCGTGCTCGGCGCTCCGCACGCCGGCCGCACCTTCGCGGCCGCCCTGGTCGGCCGGCTCTCCTACGGGGTCGTGCCGCTCGCCCTGCTGGTCGCCGTCCGCGACTCCACCGGCTCCTACTCCGCGGCGGGCCTGGCGATGGCCCTGTTCGGGCTCGCCAGCGTCCTGCTCTCCCCGGTCAGGGCGGCGCTGGTCGACCGGCACGGTCCGCGGCGCGCGCTGCCGCCGATGGCCGTGCTCTGTTCCGCGCTGCTGCTCGCGGTTGCCGCCGCGACCGCGCGGCCGGGCGCCGGGCCGGTGACCGTCGGGGCGCTGGTCGTCGCGGCGGGCTGCTGCACCCCGCCGCTCGGGCCGGTGATGCGGACGCTCTGGCGCCGCATCCTCCCCGATCCGGCGCTGCTGCGGCGCGCCTTCAGCCTCGACGGCGTCGCCGAGGAACTGCTGTTCGTCACGGGGCCGCTGCTGGTCGGCCTGCTGCTGCCGCTGACCGGTCCGGCCGGGGCCGTCGTCGCGGGCGCGGCGCTGCTGCTCACCGGTGCGCTGCTGATGGTCGCCTCGCCGCTCGCGGCGCCCGAACGGGCGGGAGCCGGTGGACCGGCCGCCCCGGCCGGTGCCGGTGCCGCGGCTGCCGACGGCGCCGACGGGCGCGCTGCCGACGGAGCCGGAGCCGGCGCCCCGGCCGGGCCCGGCGGGAGCGGCGGCCGGTCCGGGCGCGGCCGGTTCCGCCGCAGCCGGCTCGGCGGTGGCCGGGCGCTGCGGTCGGCGGTGCTCGCCGCGGCCGTCACCGGGCTCGGCCTGGGGGCGCTCGACCTCATGGTGGTCGCCTTCGCCGACGCGCAGGGCCGGCCGGCGGCGGTCGGCTGGATCCTGGCCGCGCTCTCGGTCGGCAGCGCGGTCGGGGGCCTCGGGCTCGGCGCCCTGGACCGTCCGCTGCCGAACGCCGTCCGGCTGCCGCTGTTCACGGCCGGTCTGGGCCTGGCGCTGACCGCCGCCGGGTTCGCGCCGAACCTGCTGGTGCTCGGCGCGGCCGTCGCGCTCGCCGGGCTGTTCGTCGCCCCCGCCCTCACCACCGCCTACCTGGTGGCGGACGAGGCGGTGGCCGCGGACGCCCGGACGCGCGCCGGTGCCTGGGTGAACACCGCCGTCAACGCCGGGTCGGCCGCCGGTGGCGCGACCGTGGGCCTGCTGGTGGGGCGGGTGCCGCTGCCGCTCTGCTTCGTCCTGGCCGCCGTTCCGGCCCTCGCGGCCGTGCCCGTGCTCCGTGCGCGCGACTTTGGTGACGCCGGGCCGCGCCGAAAGTCGGATTCGGCGGAGGACCGGGCTGTCTAACGTCGTGATCATGAAGAATTCGCTCGGTTTCGTGAGCTTCGTCCTGATCATCGGCGGACTGAGCGGCCTGCTCTCCGATCACCTGTGGGGCCTGCGGCTCTTCGGCTTCGTCCGCTACCTCGTGCCGGACGGCCACCAGACGCTGGGCTACTGCGTGATGATCGGGACCGGTGTCCTGCTCGCCATCGGCACCGGGCTCCTCGACCGCCTCGGCGGCGAGGACTGAAGGGCCCAGGAGCGCGGCCCCGGACGGCGGCGGCGGTCCGCCTTCAGGACCCGCCGCCCTCGCCCGGCCCGCCGCGGCCGGCCGTCGCGGCGATGCCGTCGAGCAGCACGGCCAGGCCGGTGCGGAAGGCCTCCCGGCTGCGGTCGGACGACGGGTCGCCGGACCCGTCGGCGCCGGCCCGTTCGAGGGCGGTGAGCAGCGGGAACCGCTCCGCGAAGTCGGGTGCGAGTTCGCCGAGCCGGGCGGCGCGGGCGTGCCACCACTCCTCGTCCGGCACGCCCGTGGCGGTGGCGGCGGTGCGCGCCTCCGCCGTCGTCCGGGCGGTTCCCCGGACGAACTGCCACAGCGCCGCGACCGCCCCGCGCAGCCGGGCGGGGTCGAGACGGGCCCCCTGGAGGAGCCGCAGCAGGGTCTCCGTCACGCCCAGTTCGGCCGGTCCCAGGATCGGGCGGGCCTGCGAGATCTCCAGGACCCAGGGGTGGCGGAGGTGGCAGGACAGGGCGTCGTCGGCCCAGTCGGTGACGGCCGGCCGCCAGCCCCGGGTCAGGTCGTAGGCGGTGGGCAGTTCGGCGAGGACCCGGTCGTGCATCAGGTCGAGGAGTTCGGCCTTGCCCGGCACGTAGGTGTAGAGGGCCATCGCGGTGCGGCCGAGGTGTTCGCCGACCGCCCGCATGGACAGCGCGGCCATCCCGTCTGCGTCGGCGACGGCGATCCCGGCGGTGACGACGGCGTCCACGCTCAGCCCGGGCTTGGGCCCGCTGCGCCCGGCGCGCGGGGCCTCGGGCGCGCGCCACAGCAGGGCCATCGAGCGGTGGGCGTCGCCCTGCCCGGCGAAGACGGTCACGACGGTAACTCCTTATCGCATAAGGTAACCTCCGGGGGAGGAACTCTTTACGGCATAAGGTATCAGTGCGGAATCTCGACCGGAGGTAGGCCATGAGTCTTCCCGTCACCCACATCCGGGTCACCGGGGTCACCCGGATCACGCCGCGGACCGCCCGCATCACCTTCGAGGCGGAGCAGCTCGAAGACGGCGTCGGCAGCGCGCCCGACCAGCAGGTCAAGCTCTGCTTCCCCCGCCCCGGGCAGGACGCGCCCGTACTGCCCGCGGGCGGCGACGACCCCATGGGCTGGTACCGGGCGTACCTGGCCCTCCCGGAGCCGGAACGGCCGTGGATGCGCAGCTTCACCCTGCGCCGGCGCCGGCCGGGGAGCGCGCTGCTGGAGATCGACTTCGTGCTGCACGGTGCTGCCGGACCGGCGGGCGACTGGGCCGGGCGGGCCCGCCCGGGCGACCGGCTCGGCATGGTGGGCCCGTCCGAGCTCTACGCCGCCCCGCTTTCGTTCGCGTCCGCCGCCGCGGCCGCGGACTGGGTCCTGCTGGCCGGCGACGAGACCGCGCTGCCCGCGATCGCCACCCTGCTGGAGGCGCTGCCGGCGGGCACGGCGGCGGTGGTGCTCGCGGAGGTCGCGGACCGCGCCGAGGAGCAGCCGCTGCCCGCGCCGGCCGGCACGGCCGTGCGGTGGCTGCACCGGGACGGCGCCGAGCCGGGGCGGCTGCTGGCCGAGGCGGTGGCCGCCGCCGAACTGCCGGCCGGCGTGCCCTTCGCCTGGGTGGCCGGCGAGGCCTCCGCGGTACGGACGATCCGCCGTCACCTGGTCGACGGGCGGGGCGTGCCGAAGGCGTCGGTCGAGTTCAGCGGCTACTGGCGGCACCGCCTCACCCAGGACGACGCCCCGACGGCGGAGGACCTGGCGGACGCCCGGGAGAGGCTGGACCGGACGACCGCCGGCTGAAGGGGGCGGGACGGCACCCGGCGCGCGCCCCCGGCGAACCGGGTGAACCGGGTGAACCCGGCGACGGGCCCGCACGTGTTCAGCTACGGGGGACACGCGGGCGGAGCAACGGGCGCCGGGTTCCCCGGGCACCCCCGTGGGCAGGGGTGGGAGCGAACGGCCGGACGCCGTCCGTCCGGCCGGTTGACGAGCCGTCGACCAGGAGGGGCCGCATGACCAAGCAGGCGTACGGACGGATCACGCACCGTCACATCGAGGTGAACGGCGTCCGGTTGCACGTCGCCGAGCAGGGGGAGGGGCCGCTGGTCCTGCTGCTGCACGGCTTCCCGGAGAGCTGGTACTCCTGGCGGCACCAGTTCGCCCCGCTCGCCGAGGCGGGCTACCGGGTGGCCGCCGTCGACCAGCGCGGCTTCGCCCGCAGCCAGCAGCCGGAGTCGGTCGACGCCTACACCCTGCTCCACCTGGTCGGCGACGCCGTCGGACTGATCCGCGCCCTCGGCGAGGAGACGGCGGTCCTGGTCGGCCACGACTGGGGCGCCCCGGTCGCCTGGACCACCGCGATGCTCCGCCCGGACCTGGTGCGCGGGGTGGCCGGCCTCAGCGTCCCGCCGCTGCCGACCCTCGGCCCGCCGCCGCTCGCCGACGCGGGGGAGCGGTTCGGCGACGGCTTCTACCAGATCTACTTCCAGCGCCCCGGCGTCGCCGACGCCGAGCTCGCCCGGGACCCGCACAGCACGTTCCGCCGCATGCTGTACGGCGGTTCCGGCGACCGCCCGCGTCCGAACGGACCCACCGTCTGGGTGGTGGGCGAGGGACAGGAGCTGCTGGACGTCCTGCCCGAGCCGGAGAAGCTGCCCGACTGGCTCTCGGAGGCCGACATCGAGGCCTTCGTCGCCGACTACGCCGAGCACGGCGAGCGGGCGTTCACCGGCGGCCTCAACTGGTACCGCAACATCGACCGGAACAACGAGCTGCTGGCCGGGCTCGCCGGCCGGCCCGTCGAGGTGCCCGCCCTCTACGTGGTCGGGGACCAGGACCTGGTCGGCGCCATGATCACGGAGGACGGGCTGCGCGCGCTGCTCGCGCACCTGACGCCCAGGCTGCACCGGCACGTCACCCTCCCGGGCGTCGGCCACTGGACCCAGCAGGAGAGCCCGGCCGAGGTCACCGCCGCGCTGCTCGACTTCCTCCGGCACCTGGACGGCTGAGGCCGGGTCGGACGACCGGGCGCACGGAGTGCGTCACCGGCGGTGACCGTCGTGGAGGAGGCGTCCGCGACGGTCACCGCCGTGCGGGCCCGGGGCCGCCCGCCCGTCCGGCCGCGGCCCCGGAGCGGACCGTGGCCCCGGAGCGGGCCGCCGTCAGCCGTCCGGCCCGGACGGGAACGCCGCCGCGTGCGCCGCCAGGAAGAGCGCGGTGACCTCCTCCGCGTCGAGCCCACGGGCCCTGGCCTCCTCCATCCAGGCGGCCAGCGCGGCCCGGAGCGGGGATTCGGGCCCCTCCTGAGCGGGGGCCAGGGTGCGGGTGATGAAGGTGCCGGCCCCCTGCCTGACCTCCGCCAGCCCCGCGCGTTCCAGCTCCCGGTACGCCTTGAGTGTCGTGTTCGGGTTGACCTTGGTGTCCGCGGCGACCTGAGCGGCCGTCGGCAGCCGGTCCCCCTCCGCCAGGGCGCCCATCCGCAGGGCCTGTTCCACCTGCTGCACGATCTGGAGGTACGTGGCGACCCCGCTGCGCCGGTTGATGCGGAACACGACCATTCTTCACACCTCCCGTTTCGTTTCTGCCGGAACCATACGCGTGTCCCGCACGCCTACGGCTTCGTGGACGCCCGCCACAGCGTGACCGCGGTGAGCGCCGCGGCGGCGGCGAGCAGGAGGCCCGCGCCGGTCCACTGCATCGCCGGCATCTGGTCGAAGTCGAGGTACTTGATGACGTCGTTGACGATCCCGTGCTCCTGAAGGCAGGCGTCGCTCGCGGCTTCCGTGGACTTGTTGCACGTCCCCCAGCCGTAGAGGCGACCGTCGGCGGAGCCGATCCACCTGTCCAGCTCGTACGGGTCCGTCAGCTGTTCGCGAATGCCGCCGCCCTGCGGGTGGCTGTACATCCGGGACGGCGCGAGGTGGGTGCGCAGCATTTCCCAGGCGATCTGGAACGCCATCGCGAAGGCGAAGGTGATCGCCATCGCCGGGAGGAGCCGGCGCACCAGCAGGCCCGTGGTGACCCCGGCGGCGGTGAGGAAGAGGCACAGGGCGGGGAGCACGGGACCGGTGTGGTCGAAGACCGTCGGGTCGTACCACCGGCCCGGGAACACCGTGCGGTAGGGCTTCCACAACCAGGTGAAGAACGCCGAGAGCACCGTACCGGCCAGCAGCGCCGTGCCGTAGCACCAGGCCAGCTTGACGGTGAGCCACCGGCGCCGGGACACCGACTGGGTGGTGACCAGCTGCAGGGTGCCGCGCTCCTGGTCGCCCGCGATCAGCGGCGCACCGAGGAAGACACCGAGGAGGACGGGCAGCATGGCCAGGGCGGTGACGGTGAGGTCGATGCGCCCCATCCCGGGCACGGGCAGCGGTGGCTGCTCGTCCGGCCAGCCGAGCGAGTCGAGGACCCCGGCCAGCTGATGGCGCTGGTGGACCATCCAGGCCGAGCCGAGCACGACCGCGACGGCCACGGTGATCAGGGCCGCGCGGTGCTGGCGCAGGACGAGCCAGTTCAGCCCGCCCAGCAGCCGGCGTCCGGGCCCGCGGGTGGCCGGGCGGGCCTGGTCGGTCAGGGTGGTGCTCATGCGCTGAGGGTCCCTTCGGCGTCGTACGGGGCGCCGGGTGCGTGCAGCGGAGGCGCGCCCGGCGAGCGCAGGTGTGCCAGCAGCACTTCCTCCAGGTTGGGCTCCGCCACCGCCCATTCGGGGCGCAGCGGTCCGTCGGGCCGGATCAGCGCCCGGAACTGCCGTCCCTGGACCCGGTGTTCGACGACGGTGTGCGGGGCCAGGGGGGCGAGCGGATCGCCGTCGGGGACGAGCCCGGTCACCAGCAGGTGGGCCGGGACGATGGCATCCGTGTCACCCGCCAGCCGGACCCGGCCCTCGGCGAGGACCAGCAGGTGGTCGCACATGTCCTCCAGCTCGGACAGCAGGTGGGAGGACATCACGACGGTGATGCCGCGCTCCGCGGCCTCCGCCATCATCAGGGCGCCGAGGTCGTGGCGGGCCAGCGGGTCGAGGTCGGCCATCGGTTCGTCGAGCAGCAGCAGGTCGGGCCGCTTGCCGAAGGCGAGGGCGAACGCGACCCGGGTGTGCTGGCCGCCCGAGAGGGTGCCGATCCGGGCGCTCTTCGGGATCCGGCCGGCCTCGACGATCCGTTCGGCCGCGGCCATGTCCCAGGCCGGGTTGAGCTCGGCGCCCAGGCGCAGCGTCTCCGCCACGGTGAACCCCTTGAACAGCGGTTTCTCCTGGCCGAGGAACGCGGTTCGCGGCCTCGTCGCGGGATCGCCCACCGGGACGCCGAAGAGGAGCAGCTCGCCCTCCGTCGCCCGGAGCTGCTGGGTGGCGAGGCCCAGGAGTGTGCTCTTCCCCGCGCCGTTGGGGCCGACGAGCCCGCAGATCCGTCCGGCCGGCAGCCGGAACGAGCAGTCGCGCAGTGCCCAACCGCGGCGGTAGCGCTTCCCCAGGCCGCGGGCTTCGAGGGCCCAGGCGTCGGGCGAGCGGCCCGGAGTGAATGCGTCTGCCATGCACACACCTTCAATTCCACTAGTCAATTAATGGAATCATGGTCTTGATGGTCGACGGGTGTCAAGGCAGGTCACGAGGGGCCGGTGGCCGTTCGGGTGACGGGCCCCGGCGGGGCAGGAGTCCCGGAGGGGGAGGAGGCCCGGGGTCCGGGCTCGCGTGGCCGCCCCTTTCCGGTTGTCGGCGCGTTCCGGTGGCTGTCCCGGGAGTCGGCGTCCCGGGAGTCGGCGTGCCGGGAGCGGGCGGCTCCGGAGATGCGGTGCCTCCGGAGCCGCCGTCCTCAGACCGGGAGGAGGCGGGCGACGAACTCGCCCAGCCGGCGGGCGTTGCGGCAGCAGTGCATCCCGACCACCCCGGCGTAGACGGGGGCGGCGGAGTCGCCGGTGCCCCAGAGCGAGGGCTGCTCCGGGTTGAGCCAGTGCACCCGGCCGGCCCGGGCCGCGATCAGCCGGAGGGCGGGCAGGTTGGGATCCCGGTGGTTGTTCCGGGCGTCGCCGAGGATCAGCACACTCGTCCGCGGGCCCACCGCGTCCAGGTGGTGGTCTGCGAAGCCGCCGAGGGCCGAGCCGTAGTCGCTGTTCCCGTGGTGGCCCGTCACCTTCGCCTCGGTGAGGATCCGCCGGGCCAGGGCGGCCGGGTCGCCGCCGCCGCGGGTGAGCAGGTCCGTCACCTCGGCCGTGCGGTTGACGAAGGCGAACACCCGGACCCTGCTGAACTGGTCGCGCATCGCCTGGACCAGCAGCAGGGTAAACCCGGCGAATCCCGCGACCGAGCCGGAGACGTCGCAGAGCAGGACCAGCTCCGGCCGGGCGGGGCGGCGCAGCCGGTACGCCGGGCGCAGCGGCACCCCGCCGGTGGACAGCGAACGGCGCAGGGTGCGGCGCAGGTCGATCCGCCCGCGTGCCGCCCGGCGCCGGCGGGCGGCCAGCCGGGTGGCCAGCTTCCGGGCCAACGGGTGCACGGTTCGCCGCAGTTCGAGGAGCTGGTCGTGGCCGGCAGCGAGGAAGTCGATCCGGTCGGGGCTGGGCGCGACGGCCCGTTCGGCGACCCGCTCGGTGCCGCGCAGCTCGGCCGCGCGCCTGCGGGCCTCGGTGGCGACCATGGCGCGGAAGCCCTGGATGCGGCGGCGGATCTCGTCGGGGAGCAGGTGGTCGGCCGGGTCGGGAGCGGCGGTGCCGCGGTCCCCGGCGCCGGCGCGCAGGGCCGCCAGCACCCGGGCGAGCAGGGTCTCCGGCGCCAGCCGGCCCAGGGTCTGGTAGGCCGACCAGCCGTCGGAGCCGGTGTTCCCGGGGCCGCCGGCGGTGCCGTAGCGGCCGAAGCGGGCCACCGCCTCGCCGGCGAGCCGGGCCTGGGCGGCCCGGTCGTCAGCGGCGAGTGCGGCGGCGAGCCGGGCCCGGAGGTCCTCGCGCAGCGCGGCGAGGTCCGGCGCGGACGCCGGGTCCAGGAGGTCCGGGAGGGCCGCGGCCGGATCGCCCGCCGACGGACCGCCCGCCTCGGGGCCGCCCGCGCCGGCGCGCGCCGCGTCCGCCAGGAGGACGGCCCGGCGGACGGCCTCCGGGTCGCCGACGCCGAGCGGGAAGAAGAGGTCGAACGTGGCGTCGAAGACCGCGCGCCGACCGTCGGAGCGCAGCAGGGCGGCGGCCAGCCCGGCCCGGACCTGCTCGCGGTCGGCCAGGCCGAGGACCTCCAGGACGGCCGCGGCGTCGACGGTCTCGGCGGGGCCGATCGGCAGACCGTGGACGCGCAGCGCCCGTACGAAACCGGTCAGCCGCGCGGCGAGGTCGGCGGGGCCGGCGGGGCGGGCACGGTCGTCGGGGCCGGCGGGACCGTCCGGTTCCGCGGTGCCGGCGGAGGGCCCGGCGGGCGGCGGGACGGTCACGCGAGGGTGAGCTTCCGGGCGGCCGTCAGCACGTCGTCCTGGTGCTTGAGGACCACCCCGAGGGTGGCCCGGACGACCGGCTCGTCGAGGGTGTCGGCGCCGAGGGCGAGCAGGGTGCGGGCCCAGTCGACGGTCTCGGCCACCGAGGGGGCCTTGCGCAGCTCAAGCGCCCGCAGCGCGCCGACCACCCGGACCAGCGACTCGGCCAGCGCCGCGTCCAGGCCGGGCACCCGCAGCCGGACGATCCGGCGTTCCAGCTCGGCCTCCGGGTAGCCGAGGTGGAGGAAGAGACAGCGCCGGCGCAGCGCCTCGGAGAGCTCCCGGGTGGCGTTGGAGGTGAGGAGGACGAAGGGGCGCCGGCTCGCCGTGATGGTGCCGAGCTCGGGCACGGTGACCTGGAAGTCGCCGAGCACCTCCAGCAGCAGCGCCTCGACCTCGACGTCGGCCTTGTCCATCTCGTCGACGAGCAGCACGGTCGGCTCGTCGCCGCGGATGGCGGTGAGCAGCGGCCGGGGGAGCAGGAACTCCTCGCCGAAGATGTCGGTGCGCGCCTCGTCCCAGCCCTCCTCGCGCCCGGCGGTGATGCGCAGCAGCTGCTTGGCGTGGTTCCACTCGTACAGGGCACGGGACTCGTCGATGCCCTCGTAGCACTGGAGGCGGACCAGCCGGGCCCGGCCGGTCGCGGCGACGGCCTTGGCGAGTTCGGTCTTGCCGACGCCGGCCGGCCCTTCGACGAGCAGCGGCTTGCCGAGCCGGTCGGCGAGGAAGACGGTGGTGGCCACCTCGGTGGAGGCGAGGTAGCCGGCCTCGGCCAGCCGGGCGGCGGTGTCGGCCACCGACTCGAAGAACTGCGTGCCCTCGCCGCCCATGCGTGCCCCACATCCCCGTCGTCCGGCGCCCGCCGCCGGTGTCCGCTCCCGGTGCGTGCCGCCCGGTGCCTGTGGTCAGCACCCTACCGGTGGGTCACTTCGCTGTCCCGGGTACGGCGGGGGCGGCCGGAACCGGGCCTTCGAGTGCGGGCGGGACACGGCGCGGGCAGGACGCGGGCGCGGGCGGGCCCGGCCGGCGGCCGGAGCCGCCGGCCGGGCGTCCGGCCGGTTCTGCGGGGCCGCTCAGTTGACGTAGACGTGCGGGCTCCCGGCCACCGAGCTGTCGCGCACCGGGCCGTAGGTCGCGCTGAAGTACCCGGTCGGGAAGCAGGTGCTCGGGCCGGAGACCTTGGGGAGGGCCTGGGCGCCGAAGCCGATGGTCTGGCCGGTGTTGCCGGTCGTGCCGCTGATGCCGGCCGCGGCCCGGTAGACGCAGGTGATGGTGCCGAGGACGGTCCGCAGCACCACGGTGGTCTGCAGCGGACCGGCGGCGGTCGGGTCGAGCGAGACCGGGTTGCCGGGCGCGTCGCTGACCGCGTTGGTGTAGGGGAGGTTGTTGACGGTGATGCTCTGCACCCCGGTCACGCCGATCACGTTGGCGGTGCAGGAGCCGAAGGTCTGGGTGTTGAGCCGCTCGGTGGCGACGCCCGGGGCGGCCGGGTTGCCGGTGACGGTCGCGGAGAAGGAGGAGGCGGCGCACTTGATGCCGCTCGTCCCGGTGGCGCTGGAGTAGAAGGTGGCGTAGCCGCCGGCCACCAGGTCGGCGGTGAGCACGTCGCCGACGGCGACGTCCGGGCCGCCGGGGGCGGTGTGGGTGAGCACGGCCGGGCCGGCGGCCCGGGCGGGGGCGGCGGTGCCGGCGGCCAGCACCGCGGCGGCGGCGAGGACGGCGGTTCCGAGGGTACGGCGGATGCGCATGAGGGTGTGCCTCTCCGGGCGAGTCGGGTGGGGGCCCGCGCGGCGGGTGCGAGGGTGCGCGCGGCGGCGTCGGCCGCGGCGGGGCCGCGACGGGTGGGGTGGTGCGGGGGTGGGGCGCCGCGGACGGCGACTCGGCGGGCCCGGCGCCACGGGCCCGCCCGTACGGGCTGCGTACCGGCGGCACGGCGCCGCGCGGCGGGTGCGGTGCGGCCCGGTCCGGCCGGGGCCCGGTGGGGGCCGGGCGCGGCCGGGTACGGCCGAGCGGTGTCGGTGCGGTGTCGGTGCAGGGGTGGGGCGGGGGTGCGTGCGGCGCCGGAGGGGTGCCGCGGGGTGCACGTCGGCGGCTGCCACCGCCGGGCATGCGTTCGCCATACTGAGCAGTCGGAACGCGTGCGGGCTTCCGGCGGCGGGCGCCGCGAATTGGAAACCCGCCAGAGTTGTAAACCGGATCTCGCGTCAATGTCAAGGCGAAGCACAGGAGTTGGCGATGGAACCGGAGGCTCGTCGGAGCGCCGACGCGGTCCTGCTGCCCGGCGCGCGGCCCGGGCGCGACCCGGCCCGGTCGATCAAGCGCGGTCCGAGCCGGCTGCCGCCGGGCGTGGTCGCCGCCACCCAGCGCGAGCGGCTGCTCGACGGCCTGGTGCTGACGGTCGCGCAACACGGCTACCAGCGCGCCACGGTGAGCGACATCTGCCGCGCCGCCGGGGTGACCAGGCCGGTGTTCTACGAGCTGTTCACCGGCAAGGAGGACGCCTTCCTCGCCGCCCACCGGCACGGCACCGCGGTGGTGGTCCGGCGGATGGCCGCGGCGTTCGCGGCGGCGCCGGACTGGTGCACCGGCATCCACGAGGCGCTGCGGGCGATGCTCGCACTGCTGGCCGGCGTGCCGGCCTTCGCGACCACCGCGGTCATCGAACTGGACGCGGTCGGGCCGGCCGGGCGGCGCGAGCGCGATCAGCTCCTCACCCGTTTCCGGGCCTTCTTCGCCGAGGTGCCCGGACTCCCCGGCGGGGTGGCGGCGGACGCGGTGGTCGACGCGGTGGTCGGCGGCGTGTACTCCACCCTCCAGCGCTGCGTGGACGCCGGACGGACCACCGAACTCCCGGAGCTGCTGCCGGCCCTGAGCCTCTTCTGCCTCGCGCCCTTCCTCGGGCCGGCCGAGGCCGCGCGCCGTCTGGGTCTCACCGCGGACGGGGCCGTGAACCGGCCGTGAACCGGCCGCGAACCGGGCTGCGGCCCCGTCCGAGTGGTGTTCCGGAGCGCGCGATGATCCTTCGTGCACCCGTATTGACCCGGTCAATACTCGGCAGTAGCTTTCCGGTTACCCACCGCGGTCCGACCGTTCCGCCCCGCTGCCGAGGGGTGGTCCCTCCCGGTCGTGCCGCGGAACGCTGTCCGCGCCAGGACAACGTGCCAGTGCCTGCCCGTCCCACCACCCGAGGGAGCACACATGGCCACGTCCGAGGACGCCGCCCCCGCCGCCGGCGACACCACCGGCACCGGAACACCCGCCCGGCGCGGCGGCCGGGTCCGGCTGAAGCGCACCGCACTGATGGCCGTTCCCGCCGCCGTCGCGGGCGCCGCCCTGATGGCCCTGACCGCACAGGGCGTGCTCGCCGCCCAGTTCGCCATCTCGGGCATGCCGTTCACCGTCACGGCGGACAGCCTCGACGGCGTCGGATTCGAGCAGTTCGGCAGCCTGGACCACATGATCGAGAACAGTCCCAACAGCGGGGACACCGGCGGTCAGGTGCTCGTCGCCGTCTCCGCGATCAAGGAGGCCTCCCTCACCAGGCTCTGCCAGAGCGTGGAACTCGGCGGCATCAACCTGCTGATCAAGGCCGGCGACGCCGGAACACCGGTCACCGCGACCGACCTCACCACCGACTCCGATCTGCTCACCGGCGACGCCGAGTTCAGGAACATCGAGATCGGCGGCGACGCGAGCACCTTCACCAAGGCCGGGGTCCGGGGCCTGCCGGGCGTCTTCGGGCAGCAGGCCGACACCGTCAGGATCCGCAACCTCCGCCAGCACAACTACGCCACCACGGCGGGTGCCTTCAAACTGCCCAACCTGCGGCTGAGCTTCAGCTCCGAGGGCTGCTGACGGTGGGCCGGCCCGAACCGGACCCCGGAGCCTCGCCGGTGGCGCGCCCCGGACCGGTCGCCGGACCGGTCACCGGACCGGAGACCGGACCGGAGACCGAACCGCTTCCGGCCGACGGGACCGCGGCCGGTCCCCGGCCCGAGGTGCCCGCCGGGACGCCGGTCGAGGTGCCGGCCGGGCGCCGCTCCCGGTGGGCCCGGGGCGACTGGCGGGGGCGGCGGCCGTTCTGGGGCGGGGTACTGGTGCTGTTCGGCGGCGCGGAGATCCTCTTCACCCTGCGCGCCCCGCTGCCCGTCGTGCTGCACATCGGGCTCCAGGGACTGGCCGGCTACCTCGTCCCGTCGGTCATGGTGATCTGCGGCCTGCTGATCCTCTTCAACCCGGCCCAACGGCTCTTCTACTCGGTCCTCGCCGTGCTGGCGTCGCTGGGCAGCTGGCTCACCTCCAACCTGGGCGGCTTCCTGATCGGGATGCTGTTCGGCGTGGCGGGAGCCTGCCTGACGTTCGGCTGGCTCCCCGACCAGCCCCCGCGCCGCCGTCTGCTGCGCCGGGGGCGGGCCCGCCGGAAGGCCGCCGGCCCGGCCGGCGCCTGAGGCGGGCCGGCGGGGCCGCGACGGGCCCCGTCGTGCCGGTTCCCGGTTCCCCGGCACCCCCGACCCCGGGGAACCGGGATCCCGGGGTCCGCGGACGGCGTGCCCGGGCGGCCGGGGGCCCGCCCGCCCCCGGATCCGCCCCGCCCCCGGATCCGCCCCGGCCCCGGATCCGCCCCGGCCCCGGGGTACGCCGTCGACGGGCCGGTGGTCCCCTTCCCGGGGGCCGTTCCGGTCCGGTGGTCCCTGGCCACCCGGGACCACCGGCCCTACCCGGGGCCCCGGACGGGACCGTTTACTGGACCCGCCACCGGCCCGGGCCGTCCCCTGCCCGGAACCGGGCCGGTGGTCGTCCGATGAGTGAACATCCTTGGTACGGAAGGCAACTGACTGCTGGTTAGGGTTCTGCTCATGGAGATCAGCAGCACCACCACCGAGTACGACCGGTTGATCGCGCGTCACCACGCGATGCGCCTGCGCCGGCAGATCCTCGCGCCCGCGCAGTCCTTCCCCACCGCACCTGTCGGCGCATCCGCCGGCCACCTCGCCGGCACGGGCACCGCGGGCGGCTACGGCGACGGCGGGTACGGCGACGGCGGCTACGGAAGCGGCGGCCACGACGCCGCCGCCGACCAGCGGACGATCCGGGACGGCCTCGGCCCGGTCACCCCGTTCGCCGGCCTCATCGACCACCTCTACGCGTTCATGTTCCGCCGCCGCCCCTACCTGCGCGCGCTCTTCCCGGACTCCATGGAGTTCCAGCAGGCCCACCTGGAGCGGATGTTCGACCACCTGATCGAGAACCTCCACGACCCGGTCCGGCTCTCCGCCACCCTCAACCGACTCGGCCGCGACCACCGGAAGCTGGGCGTCCGCCCGGTCCACTACGAGGCCTTCGAGGAGGCGCTCCGCGAGGCCCTCCGGCACCGGGCGGGTTCGCGGTGGAACGCGGACGTCGAGGGCGCCTGGGTGCGGATGCTGCGCTTCGCCGTCCGCTCGATGGTCGACGGCGCCGAGTCCGCGCTCACCGAACCGCCCTACTGGCACGCCACGGTGGTCGGCCACGAGCGCCGCCGCCCCGACCTCGCGGTGCTCCGGGTGCGCACCGGCGAGCCGTACCCGTACCGGGCCGGACAGTACGGCACCGTCGAGCACCCGATGCTGCCGCACACCTGGCGGCAGTACTCGATGGGCTGCGCGCCCCGTGCCGACAACGAGCTGGAGTTCCACGTCCGCCGCACCGGGCCGGGCGGCGTCAGCGAGGCCCTGGTCGAGCACACCGCGGTCGGTGCGCGGCTGCGGCTGGGCCCGCCGCGCGGCACCCTGATGCCGGAGGACGGGACCCGTGACCTCCTCCTGGTCGCCGGCGGCACCGGACTGGCCCCGATGAAGGCGATCGTCGGGGAACTCGTCGAGCACCGCCCGCGCGGGCGCCGGGTCCACCTCTTCGTCGGGGCCCGGGCCCGGGCCGACCTCTACGACTGGCCGGCCCTCGCCGAACTCGGGGGCCGCAAGCCCTGGCTGGAGCTGATCCCGGTCCCGGACGACGCGGCGGGCGGCCCGGCGGGCGTCGGCGGCCGGCTGGCCGAGGCGGTCAGCCGGGCCGGCGACTGGTCCGAGCACCTGGCCTGCGTCAGCGGTCCGGCGGGCCTGGTCGACGAGGTCCGCGCCCGGCTGGCCGCCTCCGGCCTGCCGGCCGCGCGGATCCACCACGACCCGGTGCTCGGCCGGTTCTGAGCACCGGGCTCCGGTCCGGCCCGGCCGCTGACGCCGCCGGTTCCGCCGGCGTCACCGCTACCGGTAGCAGTAGGAGTCCGAGGAGGCGTCCCCGCCCGCCAGGTGGGTCTGGTGCACCCGCAGCCCCCGGAACTCCTCGCCGTGCGGGAAGAACCGCGGGTCCACGGTCAGCCCGCCCGCCTCCGGGTCGGCGTCCAGCTTGACGATCCACGGCTCGATGCCGTCGGGGTAGAACTGGTCGTCCCACGACCCGTACAGCGAGTTGGTGAGGTAGAGCCGCCGCCCGTCCCGGCTGATCTCGACCATCTGCGGCGCGCCGCTCAGCGGCCGGTCCGGCTCCGACGGGTGCGGCGTGCGGGCCGTCACCCCGCCGAGCCGCACGGAGCCGGTCAGCCGCGGGTGGAACGGGTCCGCCACGTCGTACTGCAGCAGCTCGCCGGTGCCCCAGGCCGAGACGTACAGCCAGCGGTCGTCCACCGACAGGTTGATGTCGGTGATCAGCGGCGGCACCGCGCCGAACGGCTGCAGGACCGGCGGCAGGTCCTCGGCCTTCGCCGGCTCGGCGGGTATCTCGATCACCTTGCGCGCGGTGAACGCCTCGCCGTCCCGGTACCAGAGCCAGACCGAGGCCGAGAGGTCCTCCACGTTGGTGACCACCCCGGCGAACCCCCACTCCGCCTGCGGGTCGTGGGCCGGGCGCAGCTCCAGCACCATCTGGTACTGGTCGCCGAGGTCGATCCGCTGCAGGTGCCGCCCCGAGTCCAGCTCCCAGAAGTGCAGCGCGTGCCCGTACTTGCGGCCGAGCAGCAGCTCCGGCACCACGCCGTCCTCGACCATCCACGGGGTGCCCCACTCGCTGGTGACGCCCACGTTGGTGCCCAGGTGCCACCACACGTCGTAGGAGTAGTTCTGCGGTCCGCGCTCGGTCTCCCAGGGGCGCAGCACGTCGAAGGTGGTGTGGTCCAGCAGCGCCACCCCGCCGGGCCCGTCGCCGCCCGCCGCCGCGCCCAGGCAGGACAGGAACACGCCGTCCGGCCCGCAGTGCAGGGTGTGCGGGCGGGAGTACCCGGCTCTGGCCGCCAGCTCCTCGGCCTCCACCGTCTTCACGAGTCTCGGGCGGACCGGGTCCGGTTTGGTGTCCAGCACGTGCAGCCGGGACGACCGCAGGCCCGGCAGCAGCAGGAACCGCCGTTCGGGGTCGTGGTGGCCCACGTGCGCGAGCGCGCTGGAGCACGCGTTCCAGCCGAAGTGGTGCAGCTCGTCACCGAGCCCCGGCATGTCGGTCAGGTTGAGCACGCGCCCGTAGGTCGGCGACGCCGGGTCGGTGTCGACGGTGATCAGGGCGTCCGGCCGCTGCGCCGACCGGTCGAACCCGGCCACGTAGGCGAGCTTCTCCGGCGGAGCGGCGATCGCCTCGGCGGGCGTGCGGTACAGGGAGGGATCGCTGTGTCCGGGCTGCCGGTCGTCCTGCGGGCCGTGTCCATGCGTCATGCTGGCTCCTCAACTCGCCTGTTCGGCAAGGGAAGTGACAGGGGCCCGGGTAGCCTTCCACAGATTCGCGGGCGCACAGCAGGCGCACGGGGAGCGAGTGGGGGGCCGGGGGCGGCGCGCCCCGGCCCCCCACGGGGACCAGACGGTTCAGGCCACCGTGAGCGGGAAGTAGGCGCCCAGCCAGCGGTCGAGTTCGTCGAACACCTGGGCGCGGGCGGTCTCGCCGGACAGCACGAGGTCGTGCATGCCGCCCTTGATCCGCACGATCGTCACGTGGCGCCCCAGCCGGGGGCCGGCCGCCGCGATGTCGTCGGCGCGCAGGACGGCGTCCGCGTGGTGCAGGGCGGCGTGCCAGCGGGTGGTGGAGATGGAGGCGGTGGACGCCATCAGCAGCACCGGCACGTCGATCCCGAGGCCGCGCCGGACCTCCCGGTGGCCGCGCTGGACGGCGGCCAGCCAGCCCGCGAAGAGCGGGACGCCCTCGGCCGGCTTCAGCCTCAGGTCGAAGTCCCACTCGCCGCGGAAGTCCCGGTGCAGGCTGTGCACGTAGTGCGGGTTGAGGGCGGAGGGCAGCACCCGGGTGGGCGCGATCCGGGCGATCGCCTCCAGGGCCGGGGCGCCCAGGGTGCGGACGGCGGGGGCGGCCGGCATGGAGAGGAACGGGCTGTTGAGGAAGAGGCCGTCGACCAGGCCCCGTCCGGTCCGGCGCCCGGCCCACAGGGAGGCGATCAGACCGCCGGTGGAGTGACCGTTGACCAGCAGGCGGCCGTGGCCGTCCTCCTGTCGGATGATCCGCACGGCCTCGTCCAGCTCCTCGTCGTGGGTGGCGAGGTCGCGGACGAAGTTCGGCGAGTGGTGCGGGCGCAGCGAACGGCCGTACTTGCGCAGGTCCAGCGCGTAGAAGGAGAAGCCGGCGGCGGTGTAGTGGTCGGCGAGGTGGGTCTGGAACCAGTAGTCGTTGTACCCGTGGACGTAGAGGACGGCCCGGTCCGAGCCGGGGACCAGCCGGCGGACCAGGGTCGCCGAGACCTCGCCCTCCTCGTCGGGCCGCAGCGGCAGCTCGGCCGCCTCGTAGGGGGCACCCAGGACGTCTTCGCGGAACTCCATGGTCACTCGCACCCAATCTCTCGGTCTCTTGCGGCTCTGCCGATCTCGTACTGCTCCGGGCGGGCGCCGCCGCGGCGGGCCGGCGCTCCGGTCCCCGGCGGTCCGTCCGGTCCAGCCGGTCCGCCCGTGCCGCCCGTGCCACCCGTGCCGCCCGGTCCGGCACCATGACGATACCGGCCGGTAGCCTCCGGCGGGACGGCGACTCGGACCGGGCGCCTATGCTGCGGACATGCCCGAAACGCCCGACCCGCCCAGACCGCCCGCCCCGCCCCACGGCGCCCCCGCCCCGGGCCCGGTCCACCCGGTCGGCGACCCCGTGCCGGTGGCGCGCCGCACCGACCTCGGACGGGCCAGGCTCCTCCCCGACGTCGACCACGACGGCGGCTGGCTGCTCACCCTGGACGACACCCCGCAGTCCTACGTCGACCTCGGCGACCCCACCCACCTGGAGTTCGAGTACGTCCAGCGCCTCGGCCACCTCGTCGACGCGCTCGCCGAGCCCGGCCGCCCGCTGGACGCCCTCCACCTCGGCGGCGGCGCGCTCACCGTGCCCCGCTACCTGGCCGCCACCCGCCCCGGATCGCGCCAGCGGGTCGTGGAGGTGGACGGCCCGCTGCTCGCCCTGGTCGAGGAGCACCTGCCGTGGCACGGACCCGGTGTCGACATCACCGCCGAGGCCGGCGACGCCCGCACCGCCCTCGCGGCGACCGCCCACGCCGCACCCGGCTCGCTGGACCTCGTCGTCGCGGACGTCTTCCACGGCTCGCGGACCCCCGCCCACCTCACCTCGGTGGAGTTCCTGCGGCTCGCGGCGGCCGCGCTGCGCCCGGACGGCTGCTATGCGGCGAACCTCGCCGACGGCCCGCCGCTGGCCTTCGCCCGCGCCCAGGCGGCGACGCTGCGCGCCGTCTTCCCGCAGGTCTGCCTGATCGCCGAGGCGCCGGTGCTGCGCGGGCGGCGGTACGGCAACATCCTGCTGGCCGGCTCGGCCGGGCCGCTGCCGGTGGCCGACCTCGCCCGGCGGCTGGCCGGCGACATCTTCCCCGCCCGGCTGACCGAGGGCGCCGACCTCGCGGCCTTCACCGCCCGCACCGCGCCGGTCACCGATGCCACCGCCACCGACTCCCCACCGCCCCCGGACGGCGCCTTCAGCGTCGGCTGACCGGGGCCGGACCGGGGCGGCACCGGGGACACATCGGGCCGCGCCGGGCAGCGCCTGCCCGCTCGGGCCGTCGCAGGCCCCGTGCGCCGGGTACCCCGGCGTGCACCGTGTCCGCGCGCCCGCCGGTGTCAGAATCGGCGGGTCCGCGCGGGGACGCCCCGCCGACCACCCGAGGGAGCGAACGATGGACAGCGTGGAGTGGCCGGATCCGGCGGCGGTCCCCGAGACGGCCCTGTGGACGCTCTGGCAGCGCGCCGTCGAGGCCCGCCGGCCGGACGCCGTGCTCCGCGACCCCAAGGCCGTCGAACTGGTCGGCCGGATCGACTACCCCTTCGCGGAACGCTTCGGCACCAGCGGCCTGCAGTCCCAGCTCCAGGCGCTGCGGGTCGCCTGCTTCGACCGCGAGGTGGCGGACTTCCTCGCCCGCGAACCGCGCGGCACGGTCGTCTCCCTGGGGGAGGGCCTGGAGACCCAGTTCTGGCGCGTCGACAACGGCCGCGCGCACTGGCTCGGCGTCGACCTCCCCGAGACCACCGCCGTGCGCGACCGCCTCCTCCCGCCCGGCCCGCGCCGCCGCCACCTGGCCGCCGACGCCACCGACCTCGCGTGGGCCGCCGAGGTCGACCCCTCCCGCGCCGTCCTGATCACCGCCCAGGGCCTGCTGATGTACCTCCCCCCGGCCCGGGTGAAGGCCCTGATCGCGGCCTGCGCCGAGCGCTTCCCCGGCGCCTCGATGATCCTGGACGCCGTGCCGCACTGGTTCGCCCGCCTCTCGGTGAGCGGCCGGCTGCGCACCCACGGCTACCAGGCGCCGCCGATGCGCTGGGCGATGGACGCCGCCGAGCGGGACAAGCTCCGCACCGCGAGCCCCGCGGTGGCGTCCGTCCGCGACGTCCGCCCCACCGGCGGACGCGGCCTCCTCGGTGCCCTCCTCCCACCGGCCCTGACGGCCCCCCGGCTCGCCGCCCACCGCCCCTCGGTCACCGTCCTGACCTTCGCCGACCGCCCCGAACCGGCATAGCCGAGCGGATGCGCCTATCGGCTGGAGTACCGCGGCTCCCGGCCGCCCGGAGCCCGAGACATTGGCCACTCCCGCACTGAGGTGGTGGGTCTGCACGGAATCAACGGCCGGGCCATCTCTCGGTCATGATCGACACCTCGGAGGCGATTACTTCTCGCCTGGTTCGGCGAGGCGCTCACGGGATCGACCACATCTGTGACGGAGCTCCCGCAGCTCCACGTCCCGGCCGTCCGCCTCGACTCGAAACACCTTGAGATCGCTCACCCAGTCCCCTTCGCACGATCGCACGAAGGGGCAATCGGAGCCCATGAGTTGGCTTGCGGAGGGGCTGACTCGGGCCGCTGCATCGAGACCTCCCCAGGCGAGGGGGCAGTCGGGTGTGTCCTGGATCCACTCGCTGGCGGAGGGAGCATCCCCGCGCGGGCGGGGAGCAGCTCTCCGCCAGCATCGGCGCCAGCCGCACGATGGGACCATCCCCGCGCGGGCGGGGAGCAGGCCACGACAGCAATTCGGAACCAGTCCCAATGGGGACCATCCCCGCGCGGGCGGGGAGCAGGCGCAGGTACGGGGAGACGTCGTCGGACATGCGGGACCATCCCCGCGCGGGCGGGGAGCAGTGGTTCACGTTGTTGCCGACGCGGGAGGCCTGGGGACCATCCCCGCGCGGGCGGGGAGCAGGCGCGATGTCTTCCTGTCGTCCATGAGTCGCAGGGGACCATCCCCGCGCGGGCGGGGAGCAGGTCCGAGTACCCAGCAGGGGAAGCCAACGGAGGGGACCATCCCCGCGCGGGCGGGGAGCAGAAGAAGCCCAACGACAACACCTCCGCCCGGCTGGGACCATCCCCGCGCGGGCGGGGAGCAGAACCGGCGATCTCGCCCGGTCCGGGTCCGTGCGGGACCATCCCCGCGCGGGCGGGGAGCAGGCCTTGTCAGCCTCGGTCCACGCCCGCAGCAGGGGACCATCCCCGCGCGGGCGGGGAGCAGGCCCTCCAGGTCGGCCGCGAGGACGGCGGCCGGGGACCATCCCCGCGCGGGCGGGGAGCAGTACGTCACCGCGGCCGCAGCAGCAGCGTCCGCGGGACCATCCCCGCGCGGGCGGGGAGCAGGGCACACCCAACGGAGGCCTGGCCAACGCCGAGGGACCATCCCCGCGCGGGCGGGGAGCAGGAGGACGACCTCTACCCGGACGTCCGGCCCGCGGGACCATCCCCGCGCGGGCGGGGAGCAGGTACCCGGTGAGACTCCCGAAGATGTTGGCGCCGGGACCATCCCCGCGCGGGCGGGGAGCAGAACGGCCCCTACTCGGTGGGCGACACGGTCCAGGGACCATCCCCGCGCGGGCGGGGAGCAGGACTCCGGCACCAGCCCGACCACGGGGAGCTTGGGACCATCCCCGCGCGGGCGGGGAGCAGCGGGCCGTCAGACCGCATCCGGCGTCCTTCAGGGGACCATCCCCGCGCGGGCGGGGAGCAGCCGAGGCGGGTGAGCACGGATTCGCGGCGGGCGGGACCATCCCCGCGCGGGCGGGGAGCAGGCCGAGCGCGCGGCCCGGGTCACGGAGCTGGGGGGACCATCCCCGCGCGGGCGGGGAGCAGTCGACGACCCGTTCAAGGGTTCGGACGACGCCGGGGACCATCCCCGCGCGGGCGGGGAGCAGTCGTCGCCGAGCGAGCGGACCCCGCGTTCCCCGGGACCATCCCCGCGCGGGCGGGGAGCAGAACGTCGGCGCGGTCGTGGCGCGGACGGCGGCGGGACCATCCCCGCGCGGGCGGGGAGCAGTTCTCCCGGACGTCGTTGGCGGACAGCCAGCCGGGACCATCCCCGCGCGGGCGGGGAGCAGAAGCAGGGCCGCTACGTCGTCGCCTCCCCGGAGGGACCATCCCCGCGCGGGCGGGGAGCAGCGCGACCCTCTACCTGCCCACCCAGGTGTGGAAGGGACCATCCCCGCGCGGGCGGGGAGCAGGCCGCGACGGCCGACGGCAACGGCCGGCCCCGGGGACCATCCCCGCGCGGGCGGGGAGCAGGCGGTACTCCTCCGCGGCGAGCGGGGCGAGGCGGGACCATCCCCGCGCGGGCGGGGAGCAGGCCGTGCTCCGCGCACCACTGGCGGACGCGCGGGGGACCATCCCCGCGCGGGCGGGGAGCAGTCTCTGTGAGCTGCGGGTTCATCAGGGTTGGGGGTCGAGTTGTGCAACTTCTTGAGAATCGGTCATAACAGCTATATTGCGCATCCTGGTCAAGAAGGTCCCTATCGCCGGGCCATGCGGCGTTTGGCGGCTTTGCTCCAGCCGGGCTTCGGGTTGCCGGCTGTTGTGGGCGGGGGAGTCGACGGGCGGTGGATCAGGGTCAGGCCGTCGTGATCCCTGGCCTGCCAGTTGTGGTCGTGGGTGCGGAAGGTGAAGCCCTGCTCGGTGTCGGCGGTGTGGACCAGGAGGGCGCGGCCTTGGCCGGCGTAGGTCTGGACTTCGGCCCACAGCAGGTCTCGGATGCGGGCGGAAGGGGTTCCGATGAAGACGCCGGCGGAGATCTCCAGAAGCCAGCGGGTGAGGAGTCCGCGGAGTCCTGGCGGGCAGTTGGTGAGGACGATGACGGTCACCAGGTACCGTCCCCGGCCCAGTTGGTGCCTGCCGCGAGGTGCGTGCCGTGGTCGGACTGCAGGGTCACGCGGTCCGCATCACCGCTTGTCTCGGCCTCAGGTACGAGCAGGCCCTTGATGTCACCGACGATGCGGTCGAGCAGTTGCAGCCGGTGGATACGGTCCCGTAGCGCACGCCGGGTGGCCGGGCCGGCGTCCTCGGGATCGGCGGCAGCGACATCGAAGGCGACCGGGATGCCGATCTCGGTCTTGTAGAGGTCGGCGATGTCCAGGATGAAGGACAGCTCGTGCCCGGAGTGGACGAATCCGAGGGCGGGGGAGCAACCGAGCGCGGTGACGACGGCGTGGCTGATGCCGTACATCGCCTGAGAGGCCGCGGTGATGGCCTGGTTGACCGGGTCGCCGGAGGTGAAGTCGCCCGGAGTGTAGCGGCGTCCGCGCCAGGGGACTCCGGTTCGCTGGGCGTTGCGGCGGTAGCAGTCCTTGACCCGTTGGCCCTCGCGGCCGAGGAGTTCGCGTCGGGTGAGCCCGTCCACGTCCTCGTCGGGGAAGCGGAGCCGGTACATGGCCCGGGCGACGTCGAGTCGGGTGCGGCGGTTGGCCCAGGCGTGGGCGTGGGCCTCGGCGAGGGCGGCCGAGCGGGACAGCGCTCGGCCGCCGGCGTAGTAGCGCACGCCGTGTTCGCCGACCCAGGCGACGCCGGTGCCGGTCTCGCCGAGCAGGCTCATGGCCTGGTGGGTGATGCGGGTGCCCGGTCCGAGCAGCAGGGTGCCGATCGTCGCGGACGGGATGTGGGTGGTGCCCTCGGCGTCCTCGGCGGTGATCGCGTTCGCGTCGCGGTGGACGAGGCAGCGTTCGAGGTGGACGAAGGAGAGCCGGTCGCCGGCGCGGGCCAGCTCCGACGGGGTGCTCACGGCTCTGCGACCGGCGCTCACGGCGTGCTTGCTCCTGAGGGGTGCGAGGTGGTCAAGGAACGGCTCGACGGCTACTGCGCCGGCGCCAGGGTCATCAGGCCGCACCCGTACGCCTTGGCCTTGCCGAGGCCCTGGGTGAGGATCCGGCGCAGCGCGTCGGCGTCGGTCACCTCCAGCCGACCGTCGTAGGTGACGGTCTTGACGGTGACGGGCTGCTTGGATCCGCCCTTGCGGAAGTCCAGCGATCGCTGGTCGTGGACGATGACCTGGTGGACGTCCCCGTGCTCGGTGTGTCGGCGCTCGGCCGGCTTCTCCTGGACGCGGAAACCTCCTGCCTCCTGGCGGTCGAGGAGCCAGCTGATCTGGTGGGCGGCGGTGACATGGGGCGTGCGTTTGACCGGCTGGCCGTCGCGTACGCGGACGTGGTGCACGGGGTTCGCCGTGAGCCGGAAGTTCCAGACGCTGCCCTTGTCGAGACTGTCCAGGAACCGCGCGTAGTCGTACGTCTGCCAGCCAGGGGGGCCGGCGGCCGCGGCCGCGGGCCAGCCGGCCTGTTCGACCAGGTGGGTCAGGTCGGGGCGGTCAGGGCTCACCACGTACAGCTGGAGCTCGGCTGCGGCGTTGCGGTCCAGGCGCCACAGCACCCTGGGCCGGTCGGTCGCGGTGGGCAGGGCGTGGGGGAAGGAGGACATCACCGCCGCGTGCAGGGACTGCGGCGAGGCGACGAGCCGCCGCGTGCCGGGGCGTGCGGCGTTGAGCCGGAATCGGGTGAGGTACATCAGGCGGGGTCCAGGTGGCTGGTCGGGTCGTGCGCTGCGATGCGCTGCGCCGGAACGTCCTGCGCCGGTGCGGGTCGGGGTGTCCGGGCACGGGGGTTGCTGACGGTGACGGTGGAGGTGTGGACCGGGCGGAGCGCGTACCGGCGGTGCCGGGGAGCGAAACTGAGAGGCTGGTCGCGCAGTACGGCACCGGGCGATGCCGTACCGGCCGCGGCTTCGCCGAGGAGGGTCAGCGTGACGTGCTGCTCGCCGCCGCGCCGGAGCTGGTACCACTCGGAGGCCCGCCACGGCTCGGCGCCGAGGACGCCGGCCGGGTCGTCGCCCGGGTGGACGCCGAGTTCTACCGGGTGGGCGGGCGGGCAGGAACGCCGTCCCAGGTAAGGCAGGTAGACCGGTCGCAGCAGCGCCTCGTGCAACCGTGTCACCAGCGGGTCCTCGCCCGCCACGGCGGCGAGGAACACGGCGTCGGCGAGGTAGTAGCGCTCCGAGAGCGGCATCGACTCCCCGGTGTCCGGATCGCGGGCGGTTTGGAAGTCCCGGATCCGGGTGCCGGGTTGGTCGATGCGGACGGCGAACCGAAGGCGCGCGAGCTGCGCGAGTGCGGCATCGTCGTCCCGGGCGACACCGAGGGCTGCGGCCAGGAGGCCGACCACGCCGCTCTTGGTCGGGGCGCTCTCGGTGCTCCGGCGGGCGAAGCGGGCGGTGGCCCCCCACGACTGCAGGGGGCCTGCCAGCTTGAGCGTCAGGACACTCATCCCTGCTGCTCCAGCCGCTCGGCCACGGCGGCGCCGACGAGGTCGACGAGCTGCGTGACGCTGGGTACCTCGCTGCCGAGATCGGCGACCTTGCGGGTGGCCGGGCCGACCCGGAGGACCCAGGTGGCGGTGGACTCCGCCCCGTAGGCGCGCTCGATGTCGGGGACGTAGTCGACCAGCCGCTCGCAGGCGGCCTCCAGGTAGCCGCCGAACTCGTCGGCAGCCACCGGCCGTTCGAAGGCGGAGACGAAGCTGATCGGGCGGGTGGAGCGGACCTTGACGATCACGACGTCCGGCAGGGTGTGGTTGCCGAAGGTGTTGATCTTGCCGGTGGGCAGGGAGGAGACGAAGCCGTCCAGGAACACCTCGACGGCGCGCCGTACGGGAGTGGCCGGGGAAGCGCCCTCGCCGAGGCCCCGGCCGAGGTTCTCCTGGAGGCGGTCGACGTCCACGGCGGCATAGCGGTACAGCGTCGCGGAGTTGAAGTCGACGGTGCCGATCATCCCGGCGCCGCTCTCCTCGGCCGAGCTGCGGTCGTCCACGGCCGTGAAGTAGTCCGACTCGTTCTCCACCCGGTGCACGCTCAGCGCGTGGGCGACCTGGGCGGCCGCGTCGACTTTGATGTCGGTGGCGTTGGCGACCATCCGGCCGAACAGGGCGATGTCGACCGAGTGCCTGGTGTTGGCCGCCTGCTTCGACCGGTCCTTGTTCTTCCTGTCCTTCAGGAACGCCTTGATGTCGGTCGAGCCCTCGACGGCGAGGTCGGCCAGACCGTCGACCTGGCGGTCGCTCAGGAACATCAGGTAGGAGGCTTGCGGCGTCTCCGCTCCGTCTCCGCCCTCGTCCTCGGCCGGCTTGGCGCTCTTGCGCTTGGGCGGCTCGATCTTCGCCCCGGTGGCGGCCTGCAGGATCTCGACGGCGAGTGCCATGGCCGGTGCGTCCGTGAGGTCCGGGCGCTTGGCGGTGATCCGCTGGGCCAGCAGCTCGGCGACCTGCCTGGTGCGCACGCCGAGTTCCTGCGGGTCGAGCGCCTTGTTGAAGTGCTGGCGGGCGGCGCGCTTCCACGCCTGGCTGGAGACCCTGGCCCGGGTGACTCCACCGTAGACGGCGGACTTGGGTGCCCCGGTGTCGTCACGGTTGATGTTGCTCGGCGGGACGGTCTGGAGCGCGTGGATCTCCACGATGGTACGGCTGGTCATGATGCGTCCTCGAAGACGTTCCGGTGAGATGGGCGGCTGAGCTGTCAGTCGTGTCGAACGGTGGTGGCGAAGGTGTCGTCCGGTGCTTCGCTCGGGTCGTCCGGCTCGTCACTGCGGCGGTGTGCGTCGAAGGAACGGCCCCAGGCGCGCCGGACTTGGTCGGCCCTGCCCGGGAACTGCCACCAGTAGAGCTGGTCCGCGAGCAGCGCGTAGTCGAGGCCGATCTCCTCGCGGCGCAGGAGCGTGACGAGCTCCCGCAGCCGCACCGCCAGCAGCGGCAGCGAGGGCGCGGTGCCGGCGCGGGTGAATCGCTTGAGGACCGCCTGGTCGATCTCGGCCGGCTTCATCAGTCCGCGGACGGCCGCGCCCAACTGCTGCCCGCGGCGGTGCATCGCGCTGCGCTGGGACTGCTGGTGCACGGACCAGAGGGTCAGCGCGGTGTAGAGCGCGTCCTCGGCCCGCTCCTGGTGCAGCTTCTTCGCCTCGTACAGGGGGGCGAGATCGAGCAGCCCCCAGAGGTCGGGAACGGCTCGGGCGTCCCGTCCGGCGCCGCGCCGGAGCCGTGCCAGAGTTGCTGTCGCGTCCGAGCGGTCGGCGAGGTAGCCGCGTTGCAGACGGGCGATCTCGGTGCCGGCGGTGGCGCCGACCACGGTGAGGGACGCGCTGTGCTCCCCGCTCTGGGGAGGGATGAGGGTCATCTGGGCCTCTCGGGTCGGTCGGCGCTCGTGGGGGACGCGGGGCCGTCGGGGGCGGCGGCCCCGGTAGGGGCGGGTCGGGTGTGCGGCAGCGCCTTGGCCAGGGAGTGGTGGAACCGCCGTTCGGCGGTGGCGGAGTTGATCCACCGTTCACCGCCTTCCTTGCGTTCCAGCGTTCGTCCGGTCCAGGCCCGGTCTCCGGCTGCTGCCAGCAACTCCGTTGCGAGGCGCAGGAGTTCTCGGCGGACGGTGGCCTGCCAGTTGGCGCTCAGCTCCTGGACGTCGTCGCCGGGGCGGATGGCGGCGAGCCAGGTGCGGAAGTGGCCGTCCAGCTCGCCGTAGGCGCGGTCGCGGGCCTGGTCCCGGGAGATCTCCGCCACCGTCCGTTCGTTGCTCCGGACCCGGCGCTTGTCGTTGGGGACGGTCGCGAGCACGAGGTCGTGAGCGAGCAGGCCGAGGGCGGTCACCGCGGTGTCGGCCCGGGCGACGGCGTCCACGGCGCAGGTGCGCAGGCGGCGGTCGGAATCGCCCAGGAGGACGAGCGGCACGGCGACCTCGTCGGCCACGATCTCGTCGACCACCGACTGCTGGGTTCCGTAGACGGTGCCGTACGTCCTGAACCGCACCATCTTCTCGTCGGGCAGCGCACCGTGGTTGCGCAGCCGGGCCAGCCAGTGGACGAGACCCGGTTGCAGGGATTCGGCCGGCTCACCGCGCGCGCCCGTCTCCGGGGGGCGGCTGTCCGACTCCAGGAGTGCGGCCAGGCCGCGCCAGGCCGCGCGCTCGGGGTCGTGCTCGCTCGGCATGTAGACCAGCGGTTCGCCGTGCTTCTTCTCCTGGTTCCGGCTGCGCCGCCAGCCGGTCATCGGTTCGAGTGGCATCCTGTTGCGAGGGGTGAGACGGTCGCCGTAGGTGAGCAGGGCACCGAGGACGCCGTCGGGGCCGGCCTGGAGCCGCACCCGCCGGGACTGCCAGGTGTACAGGTCGCGCAGCCCGGTGGGGCGGTGGCGGAGGTCGCCCTCGCCGGGGCCGTCCGGCTCGCGGCGCCAGGCCGGCCGGTCCGGAGCGCGGCCGGGGGGTGGGTACTCCTCGGCGGCGATCAGGTTGAGCAGCAGGGTCTCCTTGAGCGAGGCGCCCTCGGCCGCGACACCGCCGAGCGCGCCCGCCCAGGCGGTGCCCTGCGCGTACGCCTTGCCGCCCTTGGCCAGCGGATCGCCCAGCACGCCGGTCTTGATGCCGGACGTGTCGTACGCATGCGCGTGCACCAGCCAGCGCGCGGCCTCGGCGAACGACAGCCGTTCCACGCCGGGGAAGCGGCTGGTGAAGAACGGGTCGCCGTTCGGCACGTCCGCGACCAGCCGACTCAGCGGGAGGACCTCGTCCTTTCCGTTGCTGAGACCGGCAACCTGGAGGAACGGCGTGGCCGGGTGGCAGAGGTCGAAACGCGACCGGTGCTCGTCCAGGTACCCGGGCACGGCGGCGAACGGGCTTTCCGCCTCCCACAGCTCCGCCCATTCCTCGACGTCGGCCGGTCCGTCCAACGCGTCGTGCAGGACGGCGAGCAGCAGCCGTAGCAGCGCGAAGTCCTGGGTGGGAACGTCCCCCGACAGCCGGGCGATCGTGCCGGCCTGCGCAAACACCTCGCGTAGTGACAGCTCCCGCTCCTCGCCCCGCAGCAGGTGGACGGTCAGCCAGGGTTCCACGGTCAGGTCGAACGGTGGCGGCGAGCCCGGACCGCTCTGCTCGTTGTCACGCGTCACGGTGTACCTCCAGTCCGTCGGAGCGGCTGTAGCAGAGGTCGAACCCCGCCAGCCGTGTCCGACCGTCGATCGGGAAGGGCAGGATCAGCTCGCCGGCCAGCCAGGGGCTGCTCCTGGACTGCCAGGCCGGCGGGCAGAACCGCTCCAGTTCGGCGATCACGCGGTCGACGGTCCCGGGGTTCGACAGCTCCGGCGGCAGTCGCAGGGCGCTGGCCGCGGCCGCCCTGGCGGCGCGGGTGGAGGGCACCGCGTCCTGCGGTAGCGCCAGCCCGCCGCGTCCGTCCTCCAACCAGGGGAAGGTGCGCAGCGAGCCGTCGGGCGACTGCTGCACCGCGATGACCTCGATGCTCTCCTGGCTGTCCCGGACCTGGGCCCGTCCGGCCCGGGTGTCGTCGGCGTCGCCGACCCCGGCTGCCAGCCAGCCCGTCAGCGGGCGCCCCGGCCGGGCCGTTGTGGCGATCCGGAAGACCGCGGCGCGGCTCTCCTTCTCGGCCCGCTGCTTCTGCTCGCGCTGCCGGGCCTCGTCCATCGCCCCGGCCCAGTGCTCAGGACCGGCGGGCTGGTCGCCGTAGGCGTGCTGGACGAGCGGGCTGATGTGCTCGGGCAGGCAGAGCACTCCGCCGTCGAGGTGCGGCTGGAGCACAGCGGCCGACCGGAGCAGGGCGTACAGGCCGTACACCCTCCGGGAGCCCGGTACCGGGACGGGAACGGGGCTGCACCAGTCCACTCCGGTCACCAGGCAGCGGGCGCTCCGCAGCCTCGCCGGCCGGTTGTCCCGCTGGTGCCGGTGCAGGCGGCCGAGCCGCTGGAGCAACAGGTCGACCGGCGCGAGGTCGGTGACCAGGAGGTCGAAGTCCACGTCCAGCGACTGTTCCGCGACCTGGCTGGCCACCACGATGTGGGTGGCCGGCCGGCTCTCTCGGGCGGACTTCGGGGCCCCGAACCGGGCCAGCAGGTCCGCGTCCTTCACCGCGCGGTCGGGATCCACGAACCGGGCATGGGCGACCGTGACGGCCTCGGCCCCGAAGCGCTCGCGCAGGGCGGCGGCGGTGCGGAGCACGCGAGCGACGGTGTTGCGGATGACCAGCACGCAGCCGCCGTCGGTCAGTTCGGCGGCAAGCCGGTCGGCGAGCACATCAAGGTCGTCCGCGAGCCGTTCCACCGCGACGTGCGTGCCCCGTCCCGAGGCCGCGGGCTGTTCCTGCACGGGGGACCGGCCCGGCGCGGCCGCGGTGATCAGCGGGTACCCGTCGGCTGCGGCCAGAGCGGTGTACTCCGTGCTCTCGGTCGAGGCCCCGGCGTAGGCGGCCGCCAGCTCGGCGCGCCGTGCGGCCGGTAGGGTGGCCGAGAGCACCACGACCGGCACCCGGTACGCCCCCAGCCACTCCAGGACCCGGTCCAGGTAGCAGTTCATGTAGGCGTCGTAGGCGTGCGCCTCGTCGATCACCACGACCTTCCCCGCCACCGCGAGGTGCCGCAGGGCGAGATGGCGGCTCTTGAGGCCGGCGAAGAGCAGTTGGTCGATCGTCCCGACGACGAACGACGCGAGCATGCTCTTCTTCCGGCCGTTCAGCCAGTGGTGTGCCACCAACTCCGCCGGGGACGCCCGGACGGCCGCTCCCGGCCGCGGCAGGGCGTGGTCGCCGTCGACCTCCACGCTGACGGGCCCGCGCGGCGTCGGGTCGTGCCCGAGGGGTGCCCCGTCGGTCCGCGAGCCGGCCCGGAGCCGGTCCAGGTCCTTGTTCAGCGCGGACTTCGAGTGCGCCAGGAGGACGGACAACCGCTGCCCGTCCGGCGTCGGCAGCCGGTCCAGCCAATCGAGGAACCGGGGGAACATGGCGTTGCTGGTGGCCATGGTCGGCATGGCGAAGAACACGCCGCCCGCACCCGTACGGGCGGCCAGCACCTCCGCAGCGGCCAGAGCCGCCTCGGTCTTGCCCTCACCCATCGGGGCCTCGACGATCACCAGCCCCGGCTCCGGCATCGTCTGCGCGATGCGCACCGCCGCGGCCTGGACCGGTCGCAGCTTCGCGCCGACCGGCAGTTCGAACCGCGTCTTGAACAACTCCACCGGATCCGAGGGCGGTTGGGCGGGTCGCCACGGGCCGGGCAGGCCGAGCCGCTGCCACGCCGTACCGGCCCGCTCGGCGTCGCCGCGCGACTCGTCCGCGGGATCGGAAGGAAGGTAGGGGAACAGGTCCCGGTTGCTGGCGATCCAGTCCGCCACGATCACCACGGCGGAGACCAGGACCTGGACGGTCTGCGGGATCTTCACCCGCTGCCAGTGCGCCAATCGGTCCGTGACACCCGCGTGGTGCGTGCAGTGCTCCAGGAGTTCGTCCTGGACGTCGCGCCAAGCCTGCTCGGCCGGTCCGGCTCCGTTCAGCAGCTCGGGCCGGTCCCTGAGCGCATTGATCTGGGGATGGTCCGGGGGCGTCCCGTGGTGGCCGCCGACCACCACGGCGAACTGGCCCGCGACCCCCCGCTGCCAGCTGTGTCGCTCCTCCAGCCACCGCTGGAGCAGGAGCTGCCCGGCCGGCCCGTGCGGGGCGGTCTTCCGTTCGGCGTTCAGGAGGTGGCTGGGCCCGATCGCCAGGCCGGTCGCCCGCATCCGGTCGGCGAGGGCGTCGACCTGATGGGCGAAGGCCGGTGTGGCCTTGCCGATGTCGTGGCTCCTGGCCAGCCAGACCACCAGGCGGCGACCGTCCTCCTCCCCGAGCGGCATCGCCTCGGCGACGAGCCGGCGGACCTGGTCGGGCAGCCAGTGGTCCCACAGCATGCCGGCGACGGCAGCGCTGTCGGCCATGTGCCGCCACAACGGCAGCCAAGCGCCGTCGTCCTTGTCGTGCTTGGCCCAGACGGCTCTCGCGGCCTCGGACAGGCGCTCGACTCGACGTCCGGTCGTGCTCTCTTCCACGGCTCTCTCCTTGGCGCGCCGGGTCGGCACCCCGCTCGGCACGGATGCGGTCAGATCGCCCTGACCCGGTGCGCGGCACGCTCCAGGTGGGCCATGACGGTCTGGTGGGCACGCCAGCCGTCCGGGAACTTCGGTTTCACATCGAGGTGGACCGGCCGGGTGGTCGGATGCCGGTCCAGGACGTCGCGGATCCCGGCCCGGGCGACCACGACGCACGCGTAGCGGTGCCGGGACAGCAGCACGCACAGGCGGCCGGCCTCCAGGTGGAAGGCGCTCAGGTCGACCCGGCCGGACAGTGGGTGCCAGACCAGGGTGACGTCGAACTCGCGCCCCTGGAGGCGGTTCGCGGTGTCCACGGTGATGCGGGCGAGGCCCCGCTCGGCCAGGGCTCGCCGGACGGCGTCCGCCTGGACGGTGCGGGCCACCCCGACGGCGATCCTGTCCTCGGCGAGCGGACTGCCGTCGACCAGCGCCCCGCGCCCCAGCAGCCGGGCAGCGGTGGCCGCGAGCGCCTCGGCGACCTCCGGATCGTGGTCGAGTGTGTGGCGGGCCGCGAGCTCCAGATGACCCCACCCGGAATCCGCGGCACGATCCAGGACATCGTCCACCGGGGAGGCCCGGTGCGGGAGAGCGGCGAACGTCAGCCTGCGGTCCCCGTCACGGGAGCCGGATTCGAACGGATAGTAGGGATAGAACGACTCCTGCACCAGCGGAGCGGCACTCGCCGGAAGCCGCCAGGACACCGGAAGCCGGTGCCGGGCGAGGTCCGGGCTGTGCGCGAGGCTGACGTCCACCGCGTTCAGCAGGGGATCCCAGCTCAGGCCGCGCCAGCGGTCGGTCTCGACCGTGGAGAACGGGTCGAGCTGCCCGGGGTCGCCGACGAACAGCACGCGCGCGTCCGGCCCGTCGAACAGCGGCGCCGTCGCGAGCAGGGCGTCCGACCGCATCTGGTACGCCTCGTCGACGATCGCCCACCGCCACGGCTCGCAGGTTTCCGGGCTGACGTACGACCACTTCTTCGCGGTCGACAGGACGACCGGCAGATGGCGAAGATCCCGGATCCTGGTGCTGCCACTGACCTGCGGATGGCGAACGACCCGTTCGGGCAGGGTGATCGTGGAGCTGTGAAGTCGGCCTACCATCAGCTCGGGGTGCTCCCGGGCGATCCGGTCGGCCAGGTCGTCGACCTGCTCGTTGGTCTGTGCCACGATCATCAACTGGTGCCCCGCCGAAGCCAGATGCCCGGCGGCGCGGACGACCAACGTCGACTTGCCCGCGCCCGGCGGGGAGTCCACCACGACGCCGCGCCCGGTGCCCGTGTCGAGCTCGGTGAGTACGCCGGCCACAGCCCGGTCCGCCCGCACCCCCGGCGCCCCGGCGGCGCTCGCGGCCGCGGTCATGCCCACACCTCCTCGGCGTCATCGGCCGTCGGCTCGTACGGCTGCGGCGGACCCCCGTGGGTCCACGGTGTGTTCTCCGTGGCGGGGAGCCGTGAGGGATGCTGGGCCGGATCCAGCGTGGTGAACGTCAGCTCCTCGCCGAACTCGGGCACTGTCCCGGGCGGCAGGGGCTGCCGGTACCCGCGTCCCAGGCCCCCGGTGATCTCCAACAGCACCTCGAAACCCCCTCTGCCGGCAGGGGAAATGGCCTTGACCTCGGCGGGGTGCCCCCGGCGGGCGGGGGAGCGGACCACGGCACTCACCGAGACCCGTGGCAGCTCGGTCACCCGCAACGTCACGGTCGGCCTGCGCTTGGGCCGCCCACCGGAATCGTCGAGCCGGTCCGGATCCCGGCCGACGACCACACCGGTGAACGCCTCTCCGGTCAGTTCGTACTCGGCCATCACGAGCGGGTCGTCGAACGCCCGCTGCACCTGGTAGAGCTGCTCGGCCTCCTCCAGGCCGGCGAGCCTGCGGGCCGCCCCGACCGCCTGATCGCGGCGGCCTTGTGGGCGGCCGTCCTCGACCAGGTAGGCGCCGTACGCGGAGAACGCCGTACGGTCACGCTGCCGGCG
The DNA here is from genome assembly GCF_042261735.1 of Kitasatospora sp. NPDC056327. Lineage (NCBI taxonomy): Bacteria > Bacillati > Actinomycetota > Actinomycetes > Kitasatosporales > Streptomycetaceae > Kitasatospora > Kitasatospora sp. NPDC056327. The sequence continues at coordinate 56,333 of NZ_JBHJRC010000011.1, forward strand.
CTCGGCCACGTGTCCTCCCTCGGGGAGTTCATGCAGCAGCTCGATGCCGCGCCAGACCGCGCCCCACGTCGGCAGCACCTGTCCCATGAGCTCCCGGTCCATCTCGCGCGCGAAGCCCTGCCGGGCCCGGTCGTTCGCTGCCTCGTCGTACCCGGCCATCAGACCCTGCAGGGTCGTGGCGTCGAACACCGGGTCGGTGGCGGGTCCGGCCGGCGGGAAGAGGGCCGGGTCCTCCGAGGCACGGGCGGCAGCAGCGCCGGTGAGGCCGGCGGGCGGGGCGATCCAGGCGAGGAGCGACGCGAGGTGGGAGTCCTCGGCGCTGCTCCGGCCGGTCGCCCAGTGTCCGGCCAGCATGCGGGTCATGGCCATCAGAACGGTGGTGCCGGGAAGCTCGGAGCGGTCCTTGAACCAGGTCAGCCACTTGCCGAGCAGCACGACATCGGGCGACACCGCGTACGGCCCCTCGACGGCCCGCAGCCGTGTCAGCCGGCCGAGCCGCCCCAGCCAGCCGATGCCTTCGCCGTTCGGAACGATCAACTGGGGCGCGAGCAACGCACGGGACTTCTCCTCCTTCGCCGCACCGGTCACATAGGTCTCGGTGTCGGCCAGCCGCTCGTTCAGATGGGGCAGGAGAAGGCCCGCGAGGCGCTCCACGAACCGGAACCGCTCGGCACGGTCACGGGGCTGATGAACAGTCAGTAGAGTCGGCGTGGCCGGATCGGTTCCCGCGAGCACGGCCAGCGGTGCACAGGCTTCGCCGGCCAGCGTGAGCGGGACGAGAACGAACGGCTCGGCCTCAAGGTGGACATGGCGCACGGTGGTCACCGGTTCGGCCTCGGCCGTAGCAGTCGCCCGCAGCCGGGCCAGCTCCGTCATCACGCTCATGCGGCGCCCCCTCCGCGGCTGCGACGGAGGCGTTCCGCTCGACGTAGATGCTCGATCACCTCTGCCAGGCCTGGATCGGCGGCCGGCGGTCCCGCGTCGTCGTCGAGCCGGGCGAGCACTGCCCGCGTCGAGTTCAGACCGGGCATGGCGTTGCGTGCCCCGCTGCCGAGGCGGGCCGGCAGCCCGCAGTCCTCGGCCTCCTGGCGGCAGAAGCGTGCCATCTCGCAGAAGGACAGGCAGCCCGGAGCGTAGGCGGCGCCGAGAGCGGCAGCGGAGGAGGTCAAGTCCGCAATGCTCCGGCCCGATTCCTTGCTGACGTCGAAGGTGGATCCGGCGGGCAGTGAGGCGGCGATGTCCGTCGTCCGATGCAGCCGCTCCAGCTGGAAGGCGATGGTGTCGTGCTCCTGTCGCAGGTCGACGAGGCGACCGTAGGGGCGGTTGCCGAAGTCCTTCGGGCACACCAGCAGGAACTGATCGGCGACGAGGTCCGGGTCGTGGCCGGCCTCGGCGAACGCACGGCGCAGCGCGATCGCGTACACGGCGGCCTGTTTGGCGGCCTGCGCGACGTCCAGCGGATCGGCCACGCCGTCGATCGCGGGGAAGGACTTGATCTCCACCAGGTGGAACCGGCCGCCGATGCGGTGGGTCAGTGCGTCGGGCTCCAAGTAGGCGGTGCTTCCGGCTACTTCCAGGGTCAGGACCGGGTGGTCGAGGATGAGGCGGTCGGCGTCTCCGGCGGCCATCCGCTCGATCAGGCGAGCGGTTTCCTTCTGTCGGACCGTCAGCGTGGCGTTTCCGCCGACGTCATTGAGATCGGTCACCGCCGCTTCGGCGACAGGCGCCCCGGTCTCCTCGCGAAGCAGCCGGAACAGCTCGGCGTACCCGTCCCGCTTGACGAGGTGTTCGAAGGCGAGGCCGCGGGTGATGGCGAAGGGCGACTGGCCGAACCGCGGATCGTAGCCCAGCCGGCGGGCCAGTTCGGCCTTGTCGACGCCGGCGGCGTCCAGCACCGCGCGGCGGTCGCAGCCGGGGTTGGTGGTCAGTGCGGTGATCTTCCGCGCGTCGTACGGCTTGGGTGGTAGCGGGCCGCGCAGCAGGGTGAGCCGGTCCTCGGGAACACCGGAGGGGGGCAAGGGCATGGAGGGTCTCTTGAATCGTCTGAATCGTCCGGACGCCGCGGGTCGATCGACGGCGCTGTCGGGAGAGTGAGGTCTGTGGCGGGGGCGGTCAGGAGGTGCGGACCGCAGTGGTACGCCGTTCGACCGCCTGGAAGAGCACACCGAACAGCTGCTGCACGTCCGTGAGTTGATTTCTGGCCCGGACGGCGGCCGTCATTCGGTCGGCGGTGTCGGCTTCGTGGTGCACGGTGAGCTCGTTGCGGGCGGCCGTGACCACTCGCTCCGGATCCGGCGCTCCTGACTCGTAGGCGCCGGGGATGTTGAAGGCGAATCGCCGGAGCAACTGCCAGGCGTGTTCACCCGGGGAGTGTTCGGCGCTCTCCAGGCGCTGAATCTGCTGGGCCACGCCGACGGCATGGATGAGGAAGTCCGAACGAGGGCTGAGCGGCCCGATGATGCGGCGGTCCAGCCGCCACGTCGACACTGCGAGCAAGCCACGGGCGGCGGACAGTCGATCGTGGGTGAGCGCGGCGCAGATGTAGAAGGGGCGGGTGTGCCCCTGGGAGAGGAACGAACGTTCCTCGTCACGCCGGAGCGACGCGAGCTTGGTGACGATCAGCGGGTCGGTGAAGAACGCCTGGTACGTCGCGGCGATCAACTTCGGTGCGGCGGGCGCTCCGAGGATCGCCAGTGCCTGGTGTGCCTGCTCACGGGCCGGGATGCCGACCGGAATGCGAGGGGCGGGCGGGTGGCCTTCAACCGGCGCGGTGGCGTCGGTCAGGAGGTCGGTGGTGCGGCTGAGGGGTGCGGCCGGTTCGGCGGCTTCGTCGAGTGCGGCCTCCCAGGCGTCCTCGACCACGCGCATCTCGCGGCGCAGCTGGGAAGCAGCGGCCTTGTCACGGGCGCGGGTCGCTTCCCGCAGGCGCACCCGCAGGTCCGCCAGCCGCGCTTCGAGCTCGTCGATGGTCGTCTCGGCCATGGACGGAACGCTAGCGCATCAACTCCCGGAAGTTCCAAACTAATCCAGAGTTGCCCGGGCTTGCTCAAGGATGGCTATACTCCGCGACCTGGTCGCCGCCGGGGCGGTGAGCGGCCGACGAAGGGGGCGTAGCCTGGGGTGCTGTTCCCCGTCGGGGGATGATCCCTATCGAGGGTCACTTCTTGACCTGCTCCCCGCTCGCGCGGGGCTCGTGCGCCGGGCTGCTGCCAGCGGCCCGGCGTTCTGCTGCTTCGGTTCCGTCGGGTTGCTCGGGGGAATCTAGAAGGGATACTCGATAGTTGCAGCAGAGGGCTTGATGGCATCCTGATGGGACGTCAGAGTGATGGGGTTGGGGCCGGGCCGCTTTGTGAGCTCCGGTCGTCGGGTCCCGTTTGCCTCTGCGCGAATGGATGGAGCCACCTTGTCTGCGGCACCTGCTCTCCTCGGTGTCTCCGTGCTGACCCTGCTGGCCTTGTCGTTCACCGTTTCGGTCGCCGTCGGGCTGGCTGCCGCCCTGGTGTCGGTCAAGGAAGGGAGATCGAACCTGGCATCGCTGAGAGCGGGGAGCAGCGCGTTCGTGGTTGCGATGACGCTCTGCCTCGGTGTGCTCGCTGTAGCGCGGCTGTAGAAGGGCTGGCCTTGCGCCGGCTGCCGGCTCGCGGGAGGCGGCCTGCAATGGGCGGCGCGTGGTCGTGATCGGACGGCGGTGACCGTGGAGGAGTGGAGTGAAGGACCGTAACCGTATTGGTAGGAGATGCCCGGAACGACTGTGTTGCCGAAAGTAGCGAAAAACGCGCGCGGTCGCGTGTAGATTCCCAGGTCAGCGAGTCTGCTCCCCGCTCGCGCGGGGATGGTCCCGCGGGGTAGTGGGTGAGCCGGCGGCGGGCGCTCTGCTCCCCGCTCGCGCGGGGATGGTCCCATCCCCACAGCGCGCTTGTACGTCTCTTTGACCTGCTCCCCGCTCGCGCGGGGATGGTCCCGCAGATCAGGGCCGGTCTCTACGGTGAAGCCACTGCTCCCCGCTCGCGCGGGGATGGTCCCAGGCGGCCCGGGAGAAGACCGCGGCCGACCGTCTGCTCCCCGCTCGCGCGGGGATGGTCCCTGGGTGATGCGGGCGGCGAGCCAGGCGTCCGGCTGCTCCCCGCTCGCGCGGGGATGGTCCCGGGTCGTCGACGATGCCGAGGTCACCGGGGAACTGCTCCCCGCTCGCGCGGGGATGGTCCCGTCCGCCTGTTGCTCCGGTCGCACCAACAGGGCTGCTCCCCGCTCGCGCGGGGATGGTCCCTGGGCGCCGAGGGCGTCGACCGCTACCGCGACCTGCTCCCCGCTCGCGCGGGGATGGTCCCCTCCAGGGGCGCCTTCGTGCTGCTGCTACTCGCTGCTCCCCGCTCGCGCGGGGATGATCCTCTACCTGTGCAAGCGCGTGAGTGGCAGCGGGCGCGTGGGGTTGTACTGCTGGGGTTTGACGTGGGTGAGCGGGTTGACGTCGAAGAGGCCGAGCTGGTGGGCGTTCCAGCGAACTCGCTTCACGCCTGCCCATGTGATGACGACCCGGCTGGCGCCGTCGAACGGCAGACCGGACGCTCGGCGCGCTGAACGTCGATGCGGTCGATGGCCACCCTGAGCAAATCCCGCTGCGTCGGGCCGTCGGCGTCCTCGTAGAGCCGACAGGCGGTGTTCCGTCCAGGAGCACCGTGATGTCGACGACTGGCCGTAAGGCTGCTGCTGCCCGCTGCTGGGCGGCGGCCAGTCGGGCGGTGATCTCGACTTCGAGGCGAGGGAAGCGCTTCGGCAGCGCTCCGCGGAGGTGTCCCGCCGCGTAGTCGTCGGCGTCGGCCATCTTGAGAGCCGCGACGGCCTCCCGCTCTCCCTCGCTCGCCACCGGTGCAGCCAGCGCTCCCCAGCGCTGCGCGACGGCCACCTTCACCGGATCGCCCGGCTCGCCGCACACCGCCTCTCGGTTACGGTCCTGACCTTCGCCGAACGCCCCGATCCGGCATAGCCGCGAGGACCGGTCCGGTCCCGGAGCCGACCACCGAAACGGCCTTACGCCTTCCTCCGTGCCGGGCGCAGAAGATCGGCCGCCACCAGCGGGCCCCTCGGGCGGTTCGGGGCACGAAAGCCGTGCTTCGGCCCCGCTTCCGAAGCCTTGGCCGACAACGCCGTCCCAGCTCATGACGCTCGTCGCGCAGCAACCCCCGCGAGCGCGGGGGCCGACCTCCTGGGGCCTGGACGGGGACTTCCTGGTGTCTACACCGCGCTGCGCCGCGAGATCGACGTCATCCAGCTCCAGTTCCCCGGATACCGCCGAGCCGCGCCCGCTGAAGGAGCAGCGCCCGGACGGCGACCTCGACCAGTACGTGCCGGCGGACGCCGCCCCGTACGAGATCCGCGAGCCGGCCGACCCGGGCGCGGCCGACACCACCCGGCGGCCCGGCGTACATCGACGGTGCGGAGCGCCTCGGCGGGGCAGGCGATCGGTGGGGCGATGGACCACGTGTGCCCGGCGGGAGTTCGCCGGCTGCCTTCGCGGAGTTCTCCGGCGTCGCGGCCGCTGGCGAGCACCCGGCGGGCGGCGGCGCGTTGGGCGGGGTGGGTGGGGCTGTAGGCGGCGATCGGCTCTTCCCGGATCGGTGCGGTGGGTGGCCAGTGGTCAGCGGTCGGCGCAGGCCGGGCAGGCGGGGTCGCGGGGGTGGGTGATGGTCCGCTGGGTGTTGCTGACGAGGTTGTACTGCTGGACGGTGCCGGGCGGCCAGGGGGTGGCGCGGGTGAGGTGGGCCAGTGCGGCGTGGGCGGCGAGGGTGCCGGTGAGCATGGTGGTGACGGCGGTGGCCGGGTGGCCGGCGGGTCGGGGCAGGGCGCGCAGGAGGCCTTCGGTGGTGAGGTCGTCCTGGCCGTGTGCGGTGGCTTCGGCGCGGTGGAGGCATTCCCAGCAGGCGGTGCCGGTGCCGGGGGCGTAGAGGGCGGTGCTGATGAGGGGGCCGTGGTGGCTGGTGTCGATCCACGGGGTGCGGGTGGTGAGGGCGGCGCGGTTCGCGGCCGGCAGCAGGTGGGGCGGGTTGGGGGCGGCCAGGATCGTGAGGTCGTCGCCGTCCATGGTCCTCTGGAGTGCGTCGGGGTCGAGGATGAGGCCCTCGGCGGCGCTGACGGTGGTGCGGGGGCTGTGGTGGCGCAGGCGGTCGGCGGCGGTCCTGGCCTTGGTCCGGCCGGTGTCGTGGGGGGTGGCGAGGAACTGGCCGGGCAGGTTCGCGGGTTGGACGGTGCCGTCGTCGACGAGGTGGAGCAGGCCGATGCCGCTGGTGGCGAGGGCGTAGGCGGTGGCCGAGCCGATGGTGCTGTCGCCGATGAGGGTGACGGACGCGCGGGCGAGGTCCCGCTGGATGTCGCTCGGGGTGCGCTCGTCGTGGGGCTTGACCATGGCGAGGTACTGGGCCAGGCGGTCGTAGCGCTCCGCGTCGGTGCCGGGGGCCACGGTCGACCGGTCGGCGGCGTCCTCCAGGTGGCCGGCCCAGGTGAGTTCCCGGATCGCGGTGTCGACGAGGGAGGCCGGGGTGGTGGGGTGGGTGTCCTGGACGTGGTCGAGGACCTGGGCGGGGGTACGGGTCCCGTCGAGGGCTTCGAGCAGGGTCCAGCGCCACGGGTCGTCGGGGTAGGTGCTGGTGCGGGGGGCGACGGTGCCGAGGCGGATCTGGCCGTCGTGGCGGTGTGGGGTGTGCTCGGCACGGACGCGGGGCTGCTGGTGGGTCAGCACGTGCTGCTCCTGGGGGTGGGGTTGTCGGGGTGAGCCGGGGTTCGGTCGGCGGCGGGGGCCGGAGGGGGCGTCACGGTGGGCACGGGCAGGGATGTTCGTCGGGCAGGACTCCGCCGAGGGCGTGGAGCAGGTAGAGGGCCTGGATGGTCTTCTGCTCCCCGGTGGTCCCGAAGTGCTCGTGGATGTGGGAGAGCCGGCGCAGGAGTCCCTGGCGGGTGAGGCCGATAGAGGCCGCGGTGCGGTGGATGGTCCAGCCGGCGGCGATCCGGGCGAGGGCGGCCCGGGTGTCCGGGTCCGTCACGGTCAGCGGTTCTGGGAGCGGGTCGGGGGGTGCGAGGAAGCCGTGACGGTATCCGAGGTCGACGGCCTGGGCGCGGTTCCTGGCTCCGAGGCTGTGGCGCACCGCTGCGGTGGTGCGGGTGGCGAAGGCTCCGGATCCCAGGTGCCCGGCGATCTCCTGGTCCGTCAGCCCCCGGGCCATGAGCTCCAGCACGTCGCGGTGCTCGACGGTCAGCCTCGCCCGTGAGCCGCACCGCGGGCACGGTCTGCCCCGGACCGTCGGGGGCCGGGGAGAGGGTCGGAGCAGGACACCGGAGCCCTTCAGCGGGGGCAGCGGTTCGTCCGGGCGGCAGCGGCAGGGGTTGCTGCTGGGCAGGGCCTTCTCGCTGTGGAGCAGGTAGAGCATGAGCCGGGTCCGGCGCTGCCCCTGGCCGAGGCCGAGGCGTTCGTGGACGTCCCGCAGGGCCGTGGTGAACCGCGCCGGGCCGATCTCCAGGAGTGTGCGGGTCTGCTCGCGGGTGTTGCCGCGGGCGAGGGAGAGCACCACGTACGTCTGCAGGGGCGTCAGGGTGGCGGTCGGCCGTGTGCCCGCGCGCGGTCGGAGGAGGCCGGCGCGGCAGGCGATGTCGACGGCGTGGGCGCGGGTGGTGGCGCCGAGGCGTTCCGCGATCTCGGTGAGCTGCCCGTGCACCCAGCTGGTGCTCACGGGCGGGGTGTAGCGGGAGGCCATCTCGTGGACGGTCAGGCCGTAGGCGTCCAGGGTCAGCAGCCGGCGTTGGGCCCGGGTGAGGCTCAGGCGTTCCCCGCAGGTGGGGCACGGGGTGCCGTGGGTGCAGGGGTTCGCGGCGTCGGCGGGCCGGAACGGGGCGGCGTCGGCGGGCGGCTGCACGGTCCGGGTGTGGTGGTCGGTGGTCACGGTCGGCCGTTCGTCGTGGTGGCGGCGGAAGGGTGGTGGGGGCGCCGGCGGGGCCTGCACGAAGGCCCCGCCGGCGGTGCGCGGCCCGCGGGGAAGCGGGCGGGCGGGTGCCGGGTCGCGATGTCGGCACCGGGGCCGGTCCGGCCCCCGGAGGCAGTGGGGGGCTCGGGCCGGGGCGGTGAGCTGGGCGCGGAGGTGGGGTGCGCTGCTCTTCCGCCGTCCCCGCCCGTGGTACGGGCAGCGGCGGGGACGCTGGTGCCCTGGTGGTGGGGCGCTGTGGGCACGCGCCACCACCAGGGGGATCAGGGGGCCTGGGTCAGGCGGCCGGATGGGTCGGCATCAGCGCGAGGTGCCGGCGGCGGACGGGTATCGGGCCGGGCGCGCCGGGCCGGGGCCGGGCGCCGGGGACCATGCCGTGGGCGCGCAGGGTGGCGCCGGTGAGAACGGCGGCGGGCTGCGCGGCCGCGGTGGCCGGCCGGACCGGGGACCGCTGCTCGCGGAGCTGCAGGGTGTACCACACGGTCTTGCCGCCGCCGGGCAGCGGGTGCCAGCCGAAGTTCGTGGCCTGCTCGGCCACCAGGGCGAGGCCGCGGCCGTGCTCGTCGTCCGCGCAGGCGCGCCGCAGTACCGGCGGCGCGCTGCTCTGGTCGGTCACCGCGAACCTGAGCACGCCGCCCGGCAGGGTGCTCCAGGTGAGCTGCAGTTCGCCGCCGGACTGCGGGCTGCCGTGCAGGACGGCGTTGGTGACCAGCTCGGACACGAGGAGTATCACGGTGACCGCCTGGTCGCCGCCGAGGTTCAGGCGGAGCTCGGTGAGGACGGCTTCGGTCGCCCGGCGGGCCGCGCGGGGGCCGGCCCTGTCGGCTGTGATGGTGGTGCTGACGAACGGCATGGCACTCCTCGGACTGGGCTTGGCGTGCTGCTCTCGGGGGTGTGGTGAGGGCCCCGATCGAGCGCCGCGGAGGGGCGGGCGGACAGGGTGGGAGGTGCCGGCCCTACCGGCCAATCTGATTGTCAGAATGGATCCTTGACGGCCCGTTGGCCGCTCCGCCGTGGCGCACGACGAGTTCAACACCGGACGTACCTCTCTCGGTACAGTCAGCACCACGGAAAGTGGTTTTCCCGGTTTTCAGCCGAGCACGGGGGTGGAACTCATGACGGCATCCGCGCAGCCCAGGAGTGCACTTCAACGCTTCATCTCCGAGCACGAGCTGATGCTGGACGCCGTGGCCCGGGCCCACTGCAAGCAGGCGGCGATCAACGGCGACCCGGACGTCCGGACGACGAAGTCGACCGTCGCGAACTGGTGCAGCGGCCGACGTCCGAAGGGGCGGTCCGCGGATTTCCTGGCTCAGGCGCTGACTCAGCTCACCGGGCAGGTAGTCACACTGGAGGAGATCGGGTACGGCGACCAACCCCAGGATGTCCCCGTGCTGGCGGCGGATCCGATCGCCGCGACCACCGACCTGGGGAGAACCCTGATGGACACCAGCCGCCGCACTTTCCTGCAACGCGCCGTCTACGTCTCCGCTGCTCTCGCACTTCCTTTGGGCTACGACCACGAGGCCGTCGCCCGGACGCTGCGCGCCAACGAGGTCCGGTCCAGGGTCGGACGCGCCGACATCGCGGCAGTGCAGCAGACCGTTCGGGCGTTCCGGGCCGCCGATGAACAGCTCGGCGGCGGGCACGGGCTGGCGGCCGCGACGTTCTACCTCACCGACGCTGCGGTCCCCCTCCTGCGCGGCCGCTTCAGCGACGACGCGGTGCGCAAGGACGCCTACGGGGTCACCGCCGAACTCGCCTACCTTCTCGCCTGGAAGCACCACGACCTGGGCCAGGAGGGTGCCGCCCAGCGCTACTACCTGCTCGGCTACCAGCTGGCCTGTGAGTCCGACTACCACGGGCACGGCGCGTGGATGCTCCGCGCCCTGGCCCACCAGGCACTGAACCTGAAGCAGCCCGGGTTCTGCGTCGACCTTGCCGAGGAGTCACTGCGCCGTTCGGCCGGCCGCATCGACCAGCAGACCCGTGCCCTGCTGCTCATCACCAGCGCACGCGCCTACGGAGCCACGCGCCAGGGCAGCAAGGCCTCGGCCGCGTTGCTGGCCGCCGAGGACGCCCTGAGTCGGACCGGCGACCCCGTGGCGGCCTACGCGCTCGCCGTCGGCCCGGTCGCCGCGACCATCAGCGCGCACACGGGGAAGACCCTGTCGGAACTCGGCGACCATGCGGGGGCCGAGCGGCACCGTCGGGCGGAGCTCACGGGACGGGACCCGGACGAGTTCCGGCGGATCCACGCACTGAGTACGCACGAGCTGGCCAGAACGCTGGACCGGCAGGGCCGCATGGACGAGGCGGTGGCCACCTGGCACCAGGCACTTGACCTGATGGACGGTGTCAGCTCGGCCCGGAACACCGACTCCATCAAGATCATCTCCAAGAAGTTGATCGGCTACCGCGCACGCGGTGTCCGTAGCGCCGGCCCTCTCGCGGACAAGGTGCGGCAGGCCCTCCTCGCGGCCTGACCGGGTGCCCTGGGAGCCGACTCCCGAGGTGGCGGCCAGCCTGTGGGGACGGCGGTCGAACAGGACAGCGGGATCGACATCGACAGCACCGAGAACCCGGAAACCGGGGCCCACCAGCACGCCACGTGCGGGGGCGGCCGCGGTGGAGGCACACTCCGGACAAGGTCATTCGGCCAGCCGGAGCCGACCCGGCACATCACGGCGGCGCGGCTCCGTGGCCGCACCGTCCTACGAGGCGGTGGCCGCGGCCTCGCCCTGGAGCCGGCGGGTGTGCCCGTGCCCGCGGCGGTCCGCGACACCGGGTGGAACGTCGGCCCCTCTTCGGTACGTCACCTGACCGGGTGAACCCGGCGGCGGCCGGAACCGCCATGTGCCTCCGCCCCCACGAGGCAGCGGCACCAGTTGAAGCGGCCCCGCACCAGGTGCGGG